>CAYZGF010000395.1:0-1502 GCA_964477595.1 uncultured Algimonas sp. | reverse complement strand
GAAGGCGCGGCTCTAAATCGCGCAGTCTAAATTTGATCTGGCGGTGGTGGTGACGTCGACAGCTAATTGGCCTGTCCCTTTTAGCGGCCCATAGGTTTCTATATTGGCTTTCACGCCGTCAAATTGTCGGGCCTCCGGCAGGCCGTGTTCGGTCCAAAATTCGAGTATGGGTTTTATCGGGACCGTTCCCGTCTCGCGGTAATCCTGACGAACAGACCAGAATTGCCACCAATCGTGAAAGCGGATTTTATAATTGCGGTAGGTCGCACCTGCCCAAATCGTATCCGGGAGAATTTCAGGACTGAAGTAATCATCCGTCAAAATATCATGGAGTTCAGAGGGAGAGGTACTGGCAATCTCAACAATGTAATTTTCATACCAGTCATCGCCATTTTGTTTGGCCGATTCTTCGCCTTGCCAATTCACACTGATTTTTGGCCCGGCCCACCATCGCCCCTCACCAGATAAGGCGATATCATAAGAGGAGCAAATTTTAGCCATGTCCGATACATCTGCCGCTCTTGAAGTTGGGATACTAAGTTCAGAAAGCCCGACATCCAGCCCACCTTGCGCATGGCTTTGTTCCACAGAAAAGGTAAGAATTTCATTCACGACTTGACGACTATGTTGGCCCGTAAAATGATCGCTCGCCCAAGCGTGGGATTTAAATCCACGAAATTCAAAGGCCCTGATATCCTCATAGATAGCGGAACTGATGGACGCATTCTGATCCGGAAGAGATGTGCATCCCCAAAGAAAGAAAGGCAAAATTAAAAAATGCAGTCTCGTCATATCTCTCATTACAAGCGCTAAACCCCTAAGCGCGGATTTAATTGAGAAAACTCTGTAACTTCCCCATGGCAGGCATAGCCGCATTTTTCATACGGGTTAGGATCTCAACCTTTGTGGTTTCATCCGGGGTGACATTACTCACCATTTTGGAGAAACCATCCAGGCGCTGTTCGCGCATCCAGTTTCGAAGAGCTTTATTTTGCCCCCAGAGAGCTTGGTTCATCATATTGGCGGCCGTCATACGGATAAATGTATCCAGATCATCTGGAAGTGGGACAACACCTGTCAAACCATTCTTAGCGGCCTCTCCTTCTATATGGGCTTCGACCCAAGCAATCATGGAGGCCGAGAAAACGGGCTGATAGGCGCGCACTGTCTGCGGGGTTATCAAGTTTCCTTGGAACACGGGTTTTATGACATTATCCTTAATGGCACTAGCGGAACAATCGACCATGACATGGCCAAGACTGGGTTCCGTCCGTCCATTGACGAAGCTTATCGTGTCTGCCGTGATAGAGGCGACGCGCCCTTTGCGCACAATATCTTTCACCCGGCGAAGTTCGGTCAGCTCGGCTTCGCTGATCGTCGCGCCGTGGAACATGGTCGGACGGATGGTTGGATCAAGGCGAAGGAAGTATCCGCAGGCTTCCAATCGATCAAACAAGTCGGATTTGGAGGTCGCCGCGGCAATTGCTTCAAACATATTGGCT
>CAYZGF010000394.1:0-1503 GCA_964477595.1 uncultured Algimonas sp. | reverse complement strand
CCCGACAAGCGCTCGATTGTTCTGACCATGCCGCGCTTAAACGGATGATCAAAATACGGGGCATAAGAGAGCTTTGGCGTGTCCTCCATGCCTTGAAATTGCTCTGGTTTTCGAGTTTTCGCAAGAAAAGACGTCAGTCTTTCATCAAACCTGCCGCTTTCAGCGTCTTACCCGCGCGGATGACTTTGGCCAGTTTTTCTTCCGAGGAACGATCACCGCTGTTCGAATCCGGGTGGAACCGGCGCACATATTCGGCGTAACGCGCCCGGATCTCTGGCGGTTTGGCTTTGGCGTCCAAATCTAGCTCTTCCAGTGCCCGTTTCGCGATTCCAGTAGCAGAGCGATTGGCCCGTCTTTCTTCTCTCGCGGCAGCGCGGTCCTGGAAGAATTCTGCACCTTGCCAAGTTTTTGGATCATGCGCTTTGCCGGCTTTGTCGCCGCCCATTGGGCCCGCGCCAAACTTCCAGGTCTGTTTGAACCCGTAGCGCGCATTCTCATTAAACGCTTTCAACTGTTCTTCGTTCATCGTGTCGAAGAAATTGAAGTTGCGATTATATTCTGCTGCGTGGCGCTTACAGAAATAATGCTTGCCATCCCCAAACTGTTTGGGGGCTGGAAACTCTCCTGCCAGGTCACAGCTGGGGTGTTCGCAAATCTGCGTTTTCTGTGCTTTTGCACGCGAGGTATCGTCGGCCGGAGGCTTCACCCTTATATCGGTGAACTTGGGTCGGTATTTGTATGCATCATCCATAGGCGGCGTAACATAGTGGCTTCGAGTTAAAGAGACCAGAACTTATGATCAGATCAGAACGTATTCGTGACATTTTAACAGAGGCTTTCACACCAAGCACGCTCGATGTGATTGATGATAGCCATAAACACGCGGGTCATGCAGGGGCGCGCCCAGAGGGCGAAACGCATTACACGATCAAAATCACATCGCCTAAATTCGAGGGACAATCGCGGGTTGCAACGCAGCGCGCAATTCTGGCGGCCTTAAAACCAGAGTTTGATACAGGCCTCCACGCCCTTTCCATTAAAGCGAGTTCATAATGTAGAGACAGATTTCGTTAAGTCTTCGCGGCTATTCTACATTCAACGGAGCGTAGAATGTCAGCACAACTTAAACGTCATCTACCGCAAGAGCCGGGTCACATGACCGTGCGTATCCCAGCGACACCAGACCAGACTTGGGCGCTGGACGCTGACTATCTTCACGGTCGCCTGGATGTGATGAAAAGCCTAGGCAACCATTACGCCAATCGGATCTTCCTGCTCGACTTAGTTTCAGATCTCATGCTGCTCGGCGGAATAATAACGACTTTCTTCGTCGCATGGTGGACATTTATCCCAATGACCGGCCTCGCGTGTCTTCAGAAAATTTCAAACCGTCGCATGGCGGGTGAACTGGCAGGACGAGCCGCACAAGAATCAACCGACGCTTTCTTGGCGTTGCCGGTCGATTCACTGAGGTGTTCCAGCGAAACAGCCAACGCCAAAAAC
>CAYZGF010000393.1:0-1518 GCA_964477595.1 uncultured Algimonas sp. | reverse complement strand
CCTGCTTTAATGTCTTCAGTAGCGCCCCCGCCCCGTCAATCGGCAAACAGCTCGGTGCATCGCAGAGCGCCGCATCCGGGTCCGTGTGAAATTCGAGAAACACGCCATTTGCCCCTGCCGCAATGGCAGATTTCGCAATAATAGGCACACCCTCTCGGCGGCCACCTGTTGATGCCCCCGCCGTCCGCGGGTCAGCCCCTGGAAGCTGCACCGCATGTGTCGCGTCAATGGTCACGGGAACGCCGAGGTCTTGCATTGCGCCAATGCCCAACATATCCACAACGAGATTATTATAGCCAAAGCTCGAGCCGCGTTCACAGAGAATGACATCCAAATCAGGCGCGACTTCGCCGATCTTAGAGACGATATTTTTCGTATCCCATGGCGCAAGAAATTGCGCTTTTTTGACATGCAAAACACCGCCTGCCGCTTGGGTCGCTTCCGCCATTGATACCACCAGATCCGTTTGACGGCATAGAAAGGCCGGCAATTGCACAATCTCAGCAATCTCAGCGACACGAGCGGATTGGGCGGGCTCATGTACATCCGTACAAATTGGTACGTTCAGCTCACCTTTGACCTTTTCCAACATGGTGAGACCTGCATCCAAGCCCGGGCCGCGATAGGATGTGATCGAAGACCGATTGGCTTTGTCAAAACTGGCTTTGAACGCATAGGGCAGCCCAAGCTCAGAACAAATACGTTTTAGCTCGGACCCGACTTCGAGCGCTAAGCCGACATCTTCCAGCACGTTCAATCCGGCGATGACGGCCAATGGCGCGTCCCCGCCAATTTCCCAATCGGATTTAGAGAGTTTCACTGATTTCATTTTACTCATCCGTTTCACACCGTCTCTGGCGCAGGCGGCATATCCTGATCACCTGCCCCGTGAATGTGGCGCGTTCCGGGAATGCGAATATCTTGGACAAGGTCTTGAATATCCTGCGGCGGCGGCGGCGTCACGAGAGAGACTCCGAGACCGACAGCCGTAGACAGCCACATAAAGACAAAACCAATCCCTTCGGGCGAGACGCCAAAGATCCAGTTATCAGCCGTCCCACCCCCAAATTTAAAGTAATAAATATAGGCAAAGGTCGTGACCAACCCTGTGACCATGGCGGAAATCGCACCTTCCTTATTCATCCGTTTCCAGAAGATACCAAGAAAGATAATCGGGAAAAGTGAGGCTGCGGCCAAGCCAAAGGCAAAGGCGACCACCTGCGCCACAAAGGGTAATTGCGTCGCAAATATCCCCAACAGTCCCGCCATTAACACCGCAAAAGCGGCGGCTATCCGTGCAGCCATCATTTCGCTTTTCTCGCTCATATCCGGCCTGAATGTCCGTTTGAGGAGATCATGCGAGACTGCAGAACTGATGACCATTAGAAGGCCCGCAGCCGTGGACAATGCGGCCGCTAACCCGCCTGCAACAACCAGGCCTATCACCCAATCGGGCAGGTTGGCGATTTGCGGATTGGCGAGCACAAAAATATCTCGGTTCGGCGTAACTTCATTCGC
>CAYZGF010000392.1:0-1539 GCA_964477595.1 uncultured Algimonas sp. | reverse complement strand
CTTACAATCCGCCGACCAGATGACTGGCATGTTCATTTACGTGATGGGACGATGCTCGCCGATGTCGTGAACCATACGGCCCGCCAATTTGCCCGCGCGATTGTTATGCCTAACCTCAAACCGCCCGTGACAACCGTGGCAGCCGGGCGCGCCTATCGCGACCGCATTATGGCCGCCGTTGATCCGTCGCTCGGCTTCACGCCGCTCATGACCGCCTATCTTACCGACGACATGGACCCGGAAGAAATGCGCCGCGGCAAGCTTGAGGGCGTCTTCACCGCGGCCAAAATGTACCCCGCCAATGCCACGACAAATTCCGCGCATGGCGTGACAGATGTCAAAAACATTCATGAAGTTCTGGACGTGATGGAAGATGTCGGCATGCCGCTGCTCGTCCACGGCGAAGTCACGCATAAGGACGTCGATATTTTTGACCGTGAAGCTGTTTTCATTGACGAAGTTATGGTGGGGCTCATCAAAGAACATCCCGGCCTGAAAGTCGTTTTTGAACATATCACGACACAAGAAGCCGCCGATTTCGTAATGGAAGCCGGAGACACTGTCGCCGCCACGATCACACCGCATCACCTGCGCTATAACCGTAACGCTATTTTCGACGGCGGCATCCGTCCGCATTATTATTGCCTACCCATCGCCAAACGCGAGAAACACCGCCTCGCCCTGCGCAAAGCCGCCACGTCAGGCTCGCCGAAATTCTTCCTCGGCACAGACACAGCCCCACATGCGGTCGGCGCAAAAGAAAGCGCCTGTGGCTGTGCAGGCGTGTTCAACGCCCCCTATGCCATGGAAAGCTACGCGCTGACATTCGAAGAAGAAGGCGCACTCGACAAATTAGAAAAATTCGCCAGCCTCAACGGCCCAAAATTCTACGGCCTGCCCCTCAATGAGGGCACAATGACGCTAACGAAAAAAGACCAGCAAGTTCCCGAACGGTTCACTCTGTCAGAAACGGATATTATTCCGTTCCATGCGGGTGAGGTGTTGGGCTGGACTGTGAGCTAGGATTGATGTGGCTATAAATTGATTTGGCTAGAATAAAACTGGCTTTGCTCGCCCTTCGATGTAAAAATCTGTCAGCCTCCCATTTCCGGAAAACTCCAATATAAGATGCTCTGTAGCATAACCGCGCCTGTTAAAACTATAGGCTCTAATGATTGAAGGGGATCCAAGGTACGGTTCAGGGCTCTCTCCTAGCTGAAAATCAGGTGGACCCATTAGTCCATCGACATCTTGGATTGACATCCCTACCTTTAACACATGAGCCATAAGAGGATTGAGCAGTCTCGCGCGATCACCTGAAATATCATCATGAAATCCCGCTTTCCAAACCTCAGTATCGAATTTTGCCTTCTGGGAACTCGAATAGAGGGCATAAGAGCCAAACAACACCGCTGCAGCCATGGGCAGAAATATGTGTTTGGGGCGCATAGGATTTATCTCTGCACAAACGCCGCAATCGCATCCACCACACCATCCGAAAGCGGCAATTCCGGTTGCTTATAAGTCTTTATATTTTTA
>CAYZGF010000391.1:0-1549 GCA_964477595.1 uncultured Algimonas sp. | reverse complement strand
GACATTGAGAACGACAAAGGTTGTCAACAAGCCAATAATGACAAGTGTGACCATGACTTCGACAAGCGTAAATCCATCATCTTTTCGTTTTTGAACCATCATCAATACGCCAATGTGTTGAGTTGAAGAATAGGGAGGAAGATAGCCGCCACAACGAGCAAGACAACACCCGCGAGCAGAATGATAATTGCCGGCTCTAATAAAGTCAGGAAGACGGATGTCTGCGCGTTAAACTCATCTTCCAAATAATCGGCAGATTTCGCAAACATCTGACCCAAATCGCCGGAGGTTTCGCCGCCAAGAACCATTTGAACGACAAGCGGCGGAAAAACCTCTGTTTCTTTCAAAGCAGCAGACATAGGCGCGCCTGATCTGACCCGCTCGACGGCTCCATTAATCGCGTCGCGCATGACGGCATTTCTGAGCGTGTGTTGCGCCGTGTCCATGGCCGCGAGAGCCGGTGTGCCTGCGCTGACCAAACCCGCCATTGTTCGGGAAAAACGTGCGGCATTCACATTTCGGTTCAGCCGGCCGATCAAAGGCAGACGCAGTTTAAAGCCATCCCAGCGTCGACGGGCGCTCTGGCTATTTTTGAGTATGGTGCGAAAAGCAATGGGTAAAATAAGAAAGAGCGCAAAGAGGATCAGCCCATAATTTTGCAAAAACTCTGACAATCCGATTGTGGCCCGTGTGAGGGGCGGTAAATCCTGGCCGAATGTATCAAATTGGTCGACGACCTTTGGCACCACGAAAATCATCAAGATAATGATGACAAAAATCGCAACAGAACTCAGCACCAAAGGATAGGCTGTTGCCCCGGCAATTTTTCGCCGGACCGCTTGGGCCGCCTCTAAATCATCTGCAAGTCTGAGCAAAACCTCCGGCAAACGATTTGAAACTTCGGCGGACGCGACCATGGCAGTATATAATTCTGAGAAGGCTTGCGGTTGGCTGCGAAGGGCCTGGGATAGGGTGGACCCTTCGACGACTTGCGCCCGAATGGAGAGCAGCACAGATTTCATCTGGGATTTTTCAAACTGCATTGCGGTGACGCGTAAGGCATCTTCAACAGGTGTTGCGGCATCTATCAAAATCGCCAACTGTCGTGTCGCCCGCGTTAACTCGGCATGTTTTATTCTACCGGAGCCGAAGCTATTTGAACTGGAAATCTCTCCGGCTTTGATCGCCTTTTTACGGGACCGGTTGAGGTCCAACGGCGTCAATGCCCGTGCGCGCAACACATCTCGGGCTTCGCGCGCACTTCCTGCCATGAGCGTGCCGGAACGCTTTACGCCGCCTGCATCTATCGCGCTGTAATCAAAGGCATCCATGTTTTAGATGTCTTCCGCATTTTGGGCGGAACAGACGCGGAGCACTTCCTCTGAGCTGGTTAGTCCCGACAGCACGGCGTCCGCCCCGCTTTGCAAGAGGGTCTTTCGCGATTGAAAGGCATAGGCCGCCATATCCGTCTCAGATGAACCGTCATGTATCATCTGCCGTAAGGAATCATCATTGACGACCATTTCATAAAGCCCGAGCCGTCCTTGAT
>CAYZGF010000390.1:851-1552 GCA_964477595.1 uncultured Algimonas sp. | reverse complement strand
TCAACGGCGACCTTTGGCGCACCTTTAACACCTGCCAGAACCTCTTGTTCTTTCAGGGAAATTCCGAGCTTATTATAGACCTCGAGAATTTCCGGATCGACTTCATCTAGGCTTTCTAATTCCTTCTTCTTCACTGGCGAGGCGTAGTAATACATGTCCTGAAAATCGATTTTTGGATAATCAACCATGGCCCATTCGGGCTCTTCCAGCGTCAGCCAACGCCGATAGGCTTCCAGTCGCCAATCCAGCAACCATTGTGGCTCGCCCTTTTTTTCGCTGATAAAGCGGACAATATCTTCGTTCAGGCCCTTAGGTGCGAACTCCTGCTCGATGTCAGAGTCGAATCCATATTTATATTTGTCAGCCTCTAATGACCGAACACCTTCAACCGTGCTCTCATCAATGCTGTCTTTGGCAACTTTTACTGTCTCAGTCATTTTTCCCAAACCAGTTCATCTTTTGAATATTCCGCTATCACTTCAATCTTTCCGACAATTGCTTCATTGAACGCCGTCAGCTCTTCGGCAGGCACCCAAATTTCTTCATGTTCTTTGCCACCAACAATTTCCGGTGAATATTTGTCCGAAACAGATTTCTTAACTTCAAAACGTGTCACGAAACCGAGTTTGTCGTCATTCAAACGGGAATTCCAATCCTTGGCGATTTGCCTTGCGTATCCTTCGTTCAGAACAGGGTAGAAT
>CAYZGF010000390.1:0-841 GCA_964477595.1 uncultured Algimonas sp. | reverse complement strand
GAATGACAACATTTGATTTAATACGGCGTATCTTCATCCATGCGCTGAGAAATCTCTCAACATCTTCAGCCCGATTGGATTTTCCAAAACTCACGCGGATGGCGCCCTTTGGGGCTTCTGCGGAACGGCCCATGGCGACGATGGCGCGGCTATCACCGACTTTGCCTGATGAACAGGCCGTGCCCGTCGAAACGGATACCCCCGCCAAATCCAATCCCATCATGAGGGTCATGGACGACGCGTCGGGAACGGCGAAGAAGGAAGTGTTGGGCAACCGGTCTGCACCCTCCCCGAAAATTACAATATTCGGTTCTATCGCTTTCAACTCTTTTTCCAGATTATCGCGCAGGTCTCGCGTATGTTCCAGATTGATGAGCGTCTCACAGGCCGCGCCAAACCCAGCAATGCCGGCGACATTATGCGTGCCCGAGCGGCGACGGCGCTCTTGTCCACCACCCGCCAATAGCGGCGTGAAGGGCGCATTTGGATTTACATAGAGCGCGCCAATCCCTTTTGGGCCACCAATTTTATGCGCAGATACCGCCAAATAGTCCGGCGTGGAGGGCATTGAGATTTTACCGAGCGCTTGCGTCGCATCGACAAGGATTAATCCCCCTGCCGCCTCGACGAGATCAATGGCTGCATCAATATCTTGGATAACGCCCGTTTCGCTATTGGCGGCTACCAGAGAGACGAAAGGCTTCCCATCTGCTTCATCCCACTCTGCTAAGCGTGTTTGCAACCACACCATATTTGTACAGCCATGGTCATCCGCAGGGATCAATTCATATGCCACGCCGAAATTCTCGGCTGCATTGATTGTGGCCGGATGGTCCATGGA
>CAYZGF010000389.1:0-1565 GCA_964477595.1 uncultured Algimonas sp. | reverse complement strand
AAGGTCGGTGTTGCTAGAACTTTGTGGTAACGCGCAGAGTTTGGGGCCGGATAGCGAGAGCTGCACCTCCTGAAACGGGGGCATTCCAGTACGGCCGTTTTCCGTAAGCACCGCCGCGTGGCGTCAGTTGCGTAAACAAATATATTCTATTTGGTAGCCATCGCGGTTGCCGCCACGCGGACAGTCCTGATTTAACGGACATATCCTAGGCTCTGGCAGTTCCCTCAATGGGGCTGTGAATAATTTCGGCTGGAAAATTCTCAACTGACATGACTCTGTCACGAAAGCGGGCTATTCACCCCTTATGAAAAAATTACTCCCCCTTCTGGCGTCAAGCTGTCTTCTTCTAGCCTGTGAAACGGCGCCTAGCGCGTCTGCACCCTCTATAGCGGAGACAGGCGTGACGCCGATGTCCTCTGCCTCTCTTGATAGTTCGAAAGCGTTGACCCGCATCGCGTTTGGGTCATGCTTGAATGAGACGAAAGGTCAGAGCATTTGGAACACGATTGCGGCGGATGATCCTGATCTCTTCCTGTTCATCGGCGACAATGTCTATGGCGACACCTATCGCTCTGACCCCCGCTGGCCTGACCCAACGATGCCGAAGATGCGGAACAGCTATAACACGCTGGCCGCCGTCCCGGAGTTTGCGAGTTTCAGAGAGCAAACGCCGCTGCTGACGACTTGGGATGACCATGATTATGGTGCGAATGATGCGGGGGCCTATTACCCGTTCAAAAAGCTGGCCGAGCAGATGTATCTCGATGCGTGGGATGTTCCCGCCAATGATGAGCGCCGCAGTCGAGAGGGCATTCACACCTCTAAAATTATCGGACCTGAGGGTCAGCGGGTTCAGATCATCCTGCTCGATACGCGCTATTTCCGCACAAATTTGCAGGCCACGAATGACCGCAACGCCCCCGGTAAGGAACGTTATGTCCCGATGGAAGGCGATCATGGGTCCATGTTGGGCGACGCACAATGGGATTGGCTGGCAGGCGAGTTGAAAAAGCCTGCCGATTTGCGCTTGCTCGTGTCCTCTATCCAGGTTCATGCAGATGGTCACGGGTGGGAAGCTTGGCGGACCATGCCGGCCGAACGTCAGAAACTTTATGATATGATTGACGCCTCCGGCGCAGAAGATGTCGTGATCCTGTCCGGGGATCGTCATGCGGGGTCGATTTATCGCCGTGATGATGTCGTGGATTATCCACTTTATGAAGTAACGGCGTCATCATTGAACCTTCCGGCGGCCGATTGGCGGGCACAAAGCGGCCAAACGGGCATGGAAGCCGGGCCATATCGCCTTCATCCCATGCAGTTTGAGGTCAATTACGGCTTGATTGACGTGGATTGGGATGCCCGAAAGGCGAACCTAAAAGTCGTCAGCCCAAAAGGCGGAGACTTCGTTCAGACCATCGACTTCTAGCAGTTTTAGTATTGAATACCTAATTCTGCTCCCTATTTTCCTCCCGAAGCGGCGTTGACGTCGCATTAACCGAAGCAGGTGATGCCGTTGCAAATGGGTCACAGGCGGAGAGAAAAGGCCTGTTTCTTGCAACGCA
>CAYZGF010000388.1:0-1591 GCA_964477595.1 uncultured Algimonas sp. | reverse complement strand
TATGCGCTGGATTACATGCAGAGCTTTAACCAGAATGCGCCGTTTAGCTGGGTTTCAGGTTATAGCTTTGGCGCTTGGATCGGCATGCAGCTTTTGATGCGCCGTCCTGAAATTGCTGGGTTCATCTCTATGAGCTTGCCGACCAACACATATGACTTCGCATTTCTCGCCCCGTGTCCCGCCTCAGGCTTGGTGACTTATGGTTCAGAAGATCCGATTGTACCGTGCGATGATGTTGACCGTGTCGTCTCAAAGATCCGTGTTCAAAAAGGCCACGAGATTGAGACGTATCGTATTGAAGGTGCCGATCATTTCTACACGAACCATTTGGAACAGGCGATGGATGTGATTGAGGATTATCTCGATGACACGCTCGACCCGCGCTACTCCCCGCCCCGTGATATCCCGCTATTGGAAGGGTAGGCAATCCGTCCGCCTATCAGCGGGTGCGGCGCGCCCGTTGTTTCCGGGAAGCTGATAGGTAAACCTTTCAGCGTCCGCACGGCTAAATAAGCAAAGGCTTGTGCTTCGAGCATATCGCCGTTCCAGCCAACATCTTCTGCGGTGACAATCTTTGCCTCCGTGTGCATGTCCAGCATGCCCATAATGGCGGGATTTTTTCGTCCGCCGCCGCAGACAATCACTTTATCCGCGCCAAAGTTTTGTAGATCACGCGCCACACTCTGCGCACAGAAGGATGCGAGCGTCGCGGCCCCGTCTTCGAGCGACATGCCACTTATCTCTCCCACAACATCAAAGTCATACCGATCTGCGCTGCGCGGGATAGGACGCATGAAGAAATCTCTTTCAAGCCATTGATTTACAATATGATGATTAACTTCACCCATCATAGATAATGCGCCTTCTGCATCGAAACTTTCCCCGGTTTTCAAAGCGATCCAACTATCAAGCGGGCCGTTTGCCGGGCCGCAATCTGTTGCCCACACCAGATTGCCATCCTCAATAGCCGTGACATTCGCGACCCCGCCTAAATTAAGGACGGCAATTCGTCCCTTTAGTTTGGAATAGCGAACCAAAGCCTCGTGATAGACAGGGGCAAGAGGTGCGCCTTGCCCGCCCGCCGCCACATCAGCCGTTCGGAAATCAAAAGCGGCAGGTACGCCCAAATTATCAGCTAAGGTCTGACCTCGCCCCAATTGTAGCGTTTGTCCTTTCTTGCCGTCGATCGGCGGGTGATGCAGGACTGTCTGCCCGTGATAGCCGACAATATCAGCGGATAAATGACCTATTGCCTTGATATGGGCCGCATCAATGAGGTCCTCGCCCTGTGCGAAGCTATTGGGTGCAGGGCCTCTAAAACGCCATTTCAGCGCGTCTTGTGTCACAGCGTCGAGCACCTCTTTCTCATCAGATCCGAATTGTCGTTCAGCGGTCGCTCCAAATCCGAAAATATCAACGCCGTCGGTCTCGATCACCGCAACATCCACACCGTCCAGAGATGTGCCACTCATGAGGCCTAATGCAGTGTAGACGGTTTTTTCCATGCAGAAGGCTTTGACACGACTCCCCTGCTCGTTAGAAG
Organism: uncultured Algimonas sp.; assembly: GCA_964477595.1. Classification (GTDB taxonomy): domain Bacteria; phylum Pseudomonadota; class Alphaproteobacteria; order Caulobacterales; family Maricaulaceae; genus Litorimonas. The sequence goes on along the minus strand of CAYZGF010000388.1, from coordinate 48 downwards.
CCAAATTTATGACGAACTATGCCTCAAAATTCATGCAAACCCTCGTTG
>CAYZGF010000387.1:0-1593 GCA_964477595.1 uncultured Algimonas sp. | reverse complement strand
GTCTGGACCTCGATGATTTTGAGAATGTTCTGAACGTCTCAACCCGTACCTTTTTAAACAAAGCTCAAATCAGGGGAAAATTATGGAACAGATTGATGTGTATTGGTCATTTCGGAGCCCGTATTCCTATCTTGTTACTCCTGACCTGATCCGGCTTGAGATGGATTATGATGTGGCGTTAAAACTGCGCCCTGTCTTGCCGATTGCCGTTAGGTCCAAGGGCTTACTTTTTGATGCGGCAAACAGAAAGCCGGCCATGTATATTCTCATGGACAGTCTCCGTCGGGCCGAATTTCTGGGCATGCCTTTCGCCTTTCCGACCAATCCCGATCCGGTGAAACAGGATTATCAAACCTTGCAAGTTGATGCGGATCAGCCGCTGATTCATGCGTTGGTGAAACTGGGTGTTGAGGCGCAACGACAGGGCAAGGGGATTGCGTTCGCGAAAGAGGTTTCGCATTTGATATTCAGCGGAACCGATCATTGGGACCGGGGTGATCATTTGGCGCGGGCAGCGCGGGCGGCCGGGCTTGATCTCGATCAAATGCGGGGCGCCATAAAAGACGGAGATCAGTTCGAAGAAGTTGAGCGAAACCAAGACGCCTTGGAAGCAGCGGGTCATTGGGGCGTGCCGACGATGGTCGTCAGGGGTGAGCCGTTCTTCGGCCAAGACCGGATTGATACATTACGCTGGCGGCTGGATGGGTACGGATTGCGTAAAGGGCATTAGACGCGATCCATTATCTTAGAATTTAAATTTGACGGATGTCGTGGCGGCTGTCGCTCTTAGATAGGTTGAGCTGTCAAAGCGGCCTGCATAGTTCGGACGTTGTGTCCGCGGTCCATAATTGACATCGATGTTAGAGAAACGATGCTGAATAATGTCTTCTGAGACGCCGAATTTTATCGGGCCCAGCAGCGTTAGTTCGATATCTTGATAGGCCTCTCTCATATAGGTTTTCGTCTCTAGATCGAAAAAGTTTGCGCCTGTTTGCAGTCTGGGTGGATTTCGAAAAGCGCTTGCCGGTATAACCGTTTCATTTTGTAGGGACTGAGCGGTTGGATCCTGCTGGACCGCCTCATTGGCGGAGGCGGATACTGCAAAACTCATAAGGCCTAGTGTCGCTAGAGCTGTGGCGAAGGTGTCTTTTTTAAACATGGTCGCCTCTCAAGCCGTTAAAACAATGAGAGATCTCTCATCATTGCGTTTGAAATTGATGGTCGTTGAAATGGTGTTCAGGATAAACAGAGCGATGGCTGTGCCGAACAGGCCGTGGCCGATACCGGGCACATTGATTCCAAGCCAAGGGGACAGGTGGAACCCAATCGCACCAATCAATAGACTTGCAGCGGCCAGATTGGCCAATTTACGGGACGTCAATGAGGGCATGAAAAACAAGGCGGCCGTGACGAGTTCCGCGACACCGGTCAGTCTGCGAATGACGGGCTCAAAAAGGTCAATGCCGGAACGTGACGCTATGATTTCAAACACATCATTTGTGGCGCCGAACTTCTGTGCACCGAAAAATAAGAAACCTGCACCTAAGGCGTAGGGAAGGTTTTTGGAGAGTTTGCGTATCATCTGTCTGGCCT
>CAYZGF010000386.1:0-1594 GCA_964477595.1 uncultured Algimonas sp. | reverse complement strand
AAAACGGCGATTACGCAAAAAGCTTCATCCAAGAAGGCGCGCTCGGCTATCCCAGCATGACAGCCCGTCGCCGCAATATGGAAGCCCATTCCATCGAGCAAGTCGGCGGAAAACTCCGCGAGATGATGCCCTGGATCGCCGCGAATAAGATTATTGATAAGGACAAAAACTAGGGAACAGGCCCTAGTTCACGCCATAAACAAACAAGAGGCGAGTGTCTGTCGCTCAATTTATTGAGAGACAGACCCGGGACACAAAAATGACCACAGCCAAACAATTTGACCGTCAGCAGACAGAAATAATTGAAAACCGCGATCCAAAATCGGGGTCTCAATTATTATTGGAGTCGATTGCGGCACAAGGTGTGGACCTTATCTTTGGCTATCCCGGCGGGGCCATCATGCCTGTCTATGATGTTCTGCCGAGCATCCCACAGTTGCGTCATATTTTGTGCCGTCACGAACAAGGCTGCGGTATGGCGGCAATTGGTTATGCGCGTGCGACAGGGAAAGTTGGGACAGCATTCGCAACCTCTGGGCCCGGCGCAACAAACCTCGTCACCGCAATCGCCGATGCTTATCTCGACTCTGTCCCGGTTGTGTTTGTCACAGGCCAAGTGCCAAGTGACCTCATGGGGACGGACGCTTTCCAAGAAGTTGATATTTTCGGAATCACGCTTCCTATCGTCAAACATAGCTACATCGTGCGCGACCCCGCTGATATTCCAGGCATGATTGCCGAAGCCTATTTCATCGCGGCCGAAGGCCGGCCTGGCCCTGTCTTGATTGACCTTCCCAAAGACGTGGCCAATGCGGTCACAACGCAACGCCACAAATGGCGGCCCTACCCCAAAGTCAAACCTGAAATGGGACAGAGCGATCACATCGCGGCGGCAGAACAATTAATTCGCGAAGCCAAAAAACCCCTCTTTTATATTGGCGGCGGCATCGCCCAAGGCGACGGCGTTCAGGAACTTCGTGAGCTCGTTGAGAAAACACAGATTCCTGTTGTCTCGACGCTCAAAGGCCTCGGTTCTCTTCCGTCTGATCATCCGAATTATCTCGGCATGTTGGGGATGCACGGATTAAAAGCGGCCAATTATGCCGTGCAAGAATGTGACTTGCTGATTGTCGCAGGCGCGCGTTTTGATGACCGCGCGACGGGCAAGCTCGATACCTTTGCCCCTGGTGCCAAAGTCATTCACATGGATATTGATATTGCGGAGATCAATAAGCTCCGCGGAGCCAATGTTGGTTTGGATGGTTCACTTAAAAAGAACCTCGCCGCGCTTGACCCGTTTGATGGTGGGGCAGCGCCTGACATCAAAGAGTGGACGGATCTTTGTTATGGCCGCCGCGAAGAACATGAGTGGGATTATAAAGGCGCACAGGAAAATTCTGCGCCCGGTGTCTATGCGCCCAAGCTCCTCTATGATCTCTCACGCCGTGCACCCGATAGCGCCATTTTCACCTGTGATGTCGGACAGCACCAAATGTGGGTCGCGCAACATTGTTATTTCGATGACCCCAAAGACCATATCACCTCTGGCGGTCTTGGCACAATGGGCTTTGGTCTCCCCGCAGGTTTAGGTGCG
>CAYZGF010000385.1:0-1605 GCA_964477595.1 uncultured Algimonas sp. | reverse complement strand
ATGACCGTCATGCAGTCTGCGGCGCGGAAAGCGTCTCGCAATTTGCTGCGGGATTTTAATGAGGTCGAGCACCTGCAAGTTGCCCGGAAAGGCCCTGCGGATTTCGTGTCCCGTGCCGATAAAAAAGCAGAACAAACAATCGTCGAAGTTTTGTCTGAAGCGCGTCCGGGCTATGGCTTCCTTCTCGAAGAAGGCGGCGAAATTGAGGGCTCTGACAAGACCCATCGCTTCATTGTTGACCCGCTGGACGGCACAACAAATTACCTTCACGGCATTCCGCATTTCGCAATCTCCATCGCGCTGGAACGTGAGATTGATGGCAACCCACGCGAAATCGTGGCGGGCATGGTTTATAATCCCATCACGGATGAAATGTTCATGGCCGAAAAAGGCAAAGGCGCTTTCCTGAATGACGGGACACGCGGCGGCGGTGATCGTCGTCTCCGCCCGGCGCGACGCGATGTTTTCCAAGACAGCCTGTTCTCTACTGGCATTCCGTTTTTGGGACGTCCCGGACATGCGCGCTTCCTCAAAGAGCTTCACAAAGTCATGGGCAGCTCCGCTGGAGTACGCCGTATGGGTGCCGCCAGCTTAGACCTCGTCTGGACAGCGGCAGGCCGTTATGACGGCTTTTGGGAACGCGACCTCGCCCCATGGGATGTGGCGGCAGGTATCCTGATCTGCCAAGAAGCCGGATGTGTTGTGGAAAGCCTTTCAGGCGGCGATCCGACTTATGCCGGCGACCCTCTGGTGACGAATGCCGCGCTGCTGCCGATGTTGAAGGAACGTTTGGCAGGTTAAAGCTTATTAGAGCCAAATTATTTCAGATATTGAAATGAGGTCTGGAAAGCTAAAGTCTCACCGATAATTTCACGAATATTCGTTTTCTTATCTAACTGGAAAGTTTCATCCATATTTTTCAATGCGGTCGGTGTAACGGGTGTCTCTAAGTTTGGGTGTGTATAAACCCATCCACCTTTGCAATTCGGACAACATGAATAATACTTGTCGCGCTTTCTTCCCCACCAAAAAGACTTTGGAAGTCTTTCCCAATGTCTGAGCTCAGTCGGTGGAAATATTTGATGGCAATCTAAACAACCGGAAAGCTGTCCTCTAGATAAGTCCGACCGCTCTGCCATCACATATCCGAAGTAAGGCAATCTATCCTTCCCAATAGTCTCGATTGCGGCTCGAACTTTCTTACCCTTGCGTCCATTTGCATTGATTTCTTTTCTCTCATCACCAAACCAAATAAAAATTGAGTGTTTTGTTCTGAAATCAATCCATTTTAAATTTTCTAAATCATGAACCACCTTACGCCAGAATATATTTCGCTCAATAAACTGGTTACCTGTCAACCAAAATTCATCTGTTTTAGAAAACCAAAGCCCTAAAAACGCAAATAGCCACAATCCCCAAATCTCATTAAATGTAGATCCTCCAATGGCTGCCAGACTTGCGAATAAAAGACACGCAAGGCCAATTGCTCCACAAAACCAATTCGTTCCGGATTTCAGATGAATAGGATCCTTCATTCGCTTCATGAAATAGATGTATGCATTCTTCGATATTCTGCAAGATTCTGGTCGAAAATCAGGCATAGGT
>CAYZGF010000384.1:0-1613 GCA_964477595.1 uncultured Algimonas sp. | reverse complement strand
ATTGCTAACGTAAAGGGGGCCCCACATTTCTTATTGGCTGTCAAGGATACGGGCATCGGAATGTCGCAGAGCGAGATGACGAAAATTTTCGATCCCTTTACGCAAGCTGATAATTCGATCCAGCGAGAATATGGCGGTACCGGGTTAGGCATGAGCATCACCAAAAATTTGTGTGAGCTGATGGGCGGAAACATTCGCGTAAAAACCGAACGCGGCGAAGGCACGACCTTTGCGCTGATCCTGCCGATTCTGGAAAGTGAAGCGGATTTGCCAAAATCGGAGCCTTCAGAGACATTAGAAAAACCAGATCGGATTGAAGCTGTCCACGGCACGCCAAATGACGACAGCCCAGCGCATTTGGTTGACCCCATACCCGGTGCGACGGTTGATAAGCCGCAGGACGAAGAGACGAAGAAACCTTTTGAGGGCCTAAACGTTTTATGTGTCGAAGATAATCCGATTAATCAAAAGGTGGTCAAACGCCTCATTGGCGCCCGTGTGAATCAGCTTTACTTTGCTGACAATGGTCGTGAAGCGCTCAACATACTCAATACAGTTCCGGTCGACGTAGTTTTGATGGATATTCACATGCCGGTCATGGACGGTATCGAAACCACTTTGGAAATTCGCAAGTCTAATGAGACCTATGCAAATGTCATTATTATCGCATTGACGGCTGACCCAGACTATCAACAAAGACGAATTTGCCGGAACATTGGTATGGATGATACGATTGCCAAACCTGTGAAGCGCGAAGATATTTTAGACGCGTTCGACAGGACGCTTTCAAAACTATCGAGAAATTTCGGTCAGGAAGTTTCACTCAGCGCATAAGCGCGGGTTCAACTCGGAATACCTTCAAACTTTCCGTCTTTTTCCAAGGCCGCCTGCCAAGCTGACCGTGCCTCCATGCGGGTGACATAGCTCTGTATATTCGGGTAGTCCTCAGAGAGGGCTCCACGTAACTTTGCCATATGGAGCGTGTAGCCCATGGCAATATCCGCGGCTGTGAAACTGTCTCCCGCCAGAAACGCTGCTTTTGATAAGTGCTGATCCATCAAGGTCAGAACGGCCTCGAGACGCGGCCGAATGAAGATTTCCTGCAGGGCTGCTTCGACCTTTCCAATGATTGGACGGACGAAAAATGGAGATTTCTGCGTCGCCAGCCCTAAAACAAATCCAAAAGTCTGCATCGGCTGAAGTGTGCCTTGGGCCGTATGAAACCAGAAAAGATAATCTGCACGCATTGTATCTGTTTCGGTCGGGCGTAGCTCTTTCCGGTCATATTTATCAATGATGTAATCAATAATCGCATTGCTTTCGGACAAGGTGACCTCGCCATCTGTGATAAAAGGCGCGGTACCCAATGGAGATTGAGACTTATAGCCATCAGGCGCCAACATGGTTTTCGGGTCACGATCATACATCTCGAACCCATAAGGCGCGCCAATTTCCTCCAAGAGCCATAAGATCCGAATGGATTGTGAGTTTTCGAGGTGATGAAGTGTAATCATACGATTTTATCTCAAACGGCAAAATTATCGATGAGGCGCACGCTACCCTCGCCATTTGGGCAATGAGCAGCGACGAGCACGCGGGCCGGACCATTCAGA
>CAYZGF010000383.1:0-1625 GCA_964477595.1 uncultured Algimonas sp. | reverse complement strand
CAAGAAAACCTCATAAAACATTGGTATATCATACATATTCGAGCATCTGATGATGCTGTTGAACGATTGAAAGTCCAGTATTTTAAACAACCCAAACCCCTGATGTGGAATGGACATTTCCATCAACACCCCGACCAAGACCCCGATGACGCCATATTGGAGTGTTACCCAAAGCTCTTAGCGTCACGTGCGAAAGACTACGCCGCGCTCGCCGATACGACAATCGAGTCTGACGTCATTTTGGACACAAACCTGACCATTCAGGACATTTTCAAGCGCTTAAAGCCAGCCGTTTAAGAGGCGTTCTTTCGCAAGATCGGCCAGAAGATCCAGGTGGGCTTCATCCGCGTTCAAGCATGGAATGGCAGTGAAATGCGTACCACCATGCTCTTCAAAACTCTCCTTCGCCTCAATCGCAATTTCTTCCAGCGTTTCAAGGCAGTCTGCGGAAAAGCCCGGCATCATAACCGCGACTTTCTTCACGCCCGTAGCGGGCAGAGCTTCTAGAGTTTTGTCCGTATAGGGCTGAAGCCAGGCTTTTGGTCCAAACCGGGATTGGAATGTGGCATAAAGCTCATCTTCCGTCTTCCCCATATGCAGACGCAGTAACTCAGTCGTTTCTAAACACTCGCCCTGATAGGGATCGCCTTTATCGACGTAACTCTGCGGCAATCCGTGATAGGACGTCATGATCACATCCGGTGTCCAGTCGAGCGTGGACAGATGCGCATCCACGCTGTCCGCCAATGCCGCAATGAAACGTGGATCATCATAATAGTGCCGTAGGAAACGAAGTTCAGGAACATCCATCCGCTTTTCCAAAGCCATGGCAACGCCGTCATAAACGGACGCCGTCGTCGCGCCCGCAAATTGCGGATAAAGAGGAAGGACAGCTATATTTGTGCAGCCTTTGGCTTTCAGCGCATCCAAAGCCGAACCGATGGACGGGTTACCATACCGCATAGCGATTTCGACATGTACGCCCTCACCCAAACGTTTTTGTACGCCTTCCGCTTGTGCGCGTGTGATACGGATGAGTGGGGCCTCATCCCCCGGAAATTCGGTTGGTTCATGCCAGATGGATTCATAAGCCTCGGCGGATTTTCGCGGGCGGGTTCGCAAAATAATGCCGTGCAAGACCGGACACCAAATCCAGCGCGATGTATCGATCACACGATAATCATGCAGGAATTCTGCGAGGTAACGCCGCGTATCTTTGGCCGTTGGCGAATCGGGCGATCCTAGATTGACGAGCAGTAAGCCGGGTTTCGACATGGCAATTGTGTCCTTTCGGTCTCACCCCGTTACAAAAATGCGGGATTTCAGGTGTTTACGGCCAAACGGCGCAGGTGAAGTGTTGAACCTGTTCTGCCCTGTGTTTACGACTGAAGAAAGCGGAAAGGATTGCCGCCATATCAGGGTTTTTCACCCGGGCCTGTGCAGTCCTTGATTATTGGTGAGGACAAATTCATGGCAAAAACGAAACTTCTTGGTGCATCAGCCCTCACAAGTCTGGCGTTACTCTTAGCCTCTTGCGATCAAGGAACATCTCCCGAAGCTGAAACAACGGCGACACCGGATTCGGCCGCCGTTGAGACGCTCGTCACTGAGGCTGCAACACGACC
>CAYZGF010000382.1:0-1649 GCA_964477595.1 uncultured Algimonas sp. | reverse complement strand
GACCAAACCACATTTGAGTTTATTCGCGGTCGTAAATTTGCGCCGGAAGATTTTGACGCCGCTTGCGAAGATTGGGCGAGCCTTGCCACGGATGAGGGTGCCGTCTTTGACAAGGTAGTCGATATCCGCGCCGAAGACATCACGCCCATGGTCACATATGGCACCCATCCCGGCATGGGCATGAAGATTGGCGAAATCATTCCCGATGCCGCCTCTGATGCAGACCAAGCCGCGCTGGATTATATGCAATTGGAATCCGGAAAACAGATCGCAGGCACCCAAGTCGATAAAGTCTTCATCGGCTCTTGCACAAATTCCCGCTTAGAGGACTTACGCGCAGCGGCCTCTATTTTGAAGGGTCGCAAAGTCGCGGACGGTGTCACGACAATTATCGTGCCGGGTTCCGTCATCACGAAATATCAGGCCGAGGAAGAGGGCTTGCACCAAATCTTCATTGATGCAGGCGCAGAATGGCGCGAAGCCGGATGCTCCATGTGCCTCGGCATGAACGGCGATATTGGTACGCCGGGCGATCTCGTGGTCTCCACATCCAACCGCAATTTCATGGGTCGCCAAGGTCCGGGTGTGCGCACGGTTTTGGCCTCACCGGAAACAGCAGCCGCCACAGCCGTGAACGGTTTTATTACAGACCCCCGAGGGATGGAGAGCGCGGCATGAGCTTTCAGCCCTTAACCCAAGTCACCTCAAAAACGCTGGTCCTGCCCGCGACCAATATCGACACAGACCAAATCATGCCGGCCAAGTTTTTGTCCATGACGACAAAGGCCGGATTGGGGGAGCATGTTTTTGCCAATCTGCGCTATAATTCTGACGGGTCCAAAACAGATCACGTGTTGAATTCCCCCGAAGGCGAGGCGTCAGAAATTCTCGTAGCAGGACATAATTTCGGCTGCGGCAGTTCTCGCGAGCATGCGCCTTGGGGCCTGACGGATTTCGGGTTCCGCGTTGTCATCAGTTCCGAGATTGCAGATATCTTCAAAAATAATTCACTTAAGAATGGTCTGCTGCCGATTATCATTGAAAAACGGGCCCATGAGTGGCTGCTCGAAAATCCCGGCGCGGAGGTTAGCGTCGATTTAGATAAATGCGAAGTTCACCTGCCACGAAATGGTGGCACTTATAGTTTCGACATAGACGCCTTCTCCCGCCACTGCCTGATGGAAGGTGTGGACGAGATGGGGTATTTGCAAAATCAATCCGACGCGATTGCAGAATTTGAGGCATCCCGTGGCTGACATTAATTTTACATATCTCCCTGGTGACGGTATCGGCCCGGAAGTCGGCGCGGCGGCCATTGAAGTTCTGGAATCTGTTGCGTCCAAATTTTCGCATGATTTAAATATCGAGGAACATCTCGTGGGCGGCGCAGCGATTGATGCCGATCTCAAACCTCTCCCCGATGAGAGTTTCAAGTCCTGCGAGCGGACGGGTGCCATCTTGCTGGGCGCAGTTGGCGGACCGAAATGGGATCATCTGAAAGGCGAAGACCGCCCGGAACTTGGCTCGCTTTTGCCGCTGCGCAAGCGCCTCAATCTCTACGCCAATATCCGACCCTGTAAGCCTTACCCTGCGCTTATTGACCGCGCGCCTTTGAAGCGTGAACGGCTGGAAGGCGTCGATTTCGTCGT
>CAYZGF010000381.1:466-1655 GCA_964477595.1 uncultured Algimonas sp. | reverse complement strand
GGTAAAGCCATAGCGGGTGTGGTTTTCAACCCCCTGAAAGGCGAGATGTATGAAGCCTATTTGGGTGGCGGGGCTAAGCTAAACGACAAGATACTGACCGCGCCTGATCACGCCAAAATCGAAGGCATTCGCATGATCGGATATCCACGCAAATTCCGACGTTTGGACTTCCCGGATATGGATGTCAGCGTGGCAAATTCCATGGCGTACCGCATGTGCCTCGTCGCCAGCGGAGAGGCTGATGCAACCTTGGCCTTTACGCCGAAATCAGATTGGGATGTGGCTGCAGCCTCCCTTATCGCGACAGAAGCCGGAGCCATCGTCAGCGACATTCGCGGCAAAATCCCGCATTTCGATACAGAAAGCACATCAGGTTTAGGCGTGATTTGTGCTGGCCCGCGCTTGCACGCTTTGTTAGTGGAGCGCGTGAAACCGCATCTGGTCCAATTTGCAAAGGGCCGTGATTTTAAATTTTTGGGGACCCGTATGTCTGACCGTAAAAAAACTGACGATATGAAATCTGTCCAACTTCTTCACCTGGTGATTGGCGGGGAACTCGTCGATCCGAACCGCACGCAATTTAAAGACCTGACACAAGTTGATTTTGTCGGGGCCTATGCCAATTTTGAAGATGCCCGCAAGGCGTGGAAATCCGCGGCCCAGCGCACGGTTGATAACGCCCATATGCGCTATTTCATTCTTCATGCGCATGACCTTCTCGACCCGGATGGGGACGGCATCATTGGCTAAACAGATGACGGATCGCCAGCGCATTTCGCGTTTATGGCGTGACTATCTCTGGCCTCAAAAAGGGCGGCTCTTACTCGCCGTCCTGTTCATGGCGCTCTTCGCGGCGGCGACTGCGGGCTATGTTTATCTGGTTAGTTTTATTATTGATGCTGCGACCGCACTCGAAGGCGGCGATAATATTGATCAAACAAAACGTTATGCATTCCTGATCCTACCGGTCATTCTAGGCCTCACATTTACAGCGGGCTTAGGCGGATATGTTCAGCGTATTCTCACAAATAAAATTGCCCTCAACACAGTCGGCAGGATGCAAAAGCAAATGCTGGCATCCGTGCATCAGAGGGACTTTGCAGACTCGCAGTTAGAAACCACAGGCACGCTTCTCGCGAAATTCACGAATGATGTCAGCGTGATTTCCGCAGGACTGGTGCGTGTGCTT
>CAYZGF010000381.1:0-456 GCA_964477595.1 uncultured Algimonas sp. | reverse complement strand
CTCAAAAAGGACGGCTCTTACTCGCCGTCCTGTTCATGGCGCTCTTCGCGGCGGCGACTGCGGGGTATGTTTATCTCATCCAGCTTATCATTGATGCCACGTCGGCCTTAGATAGTGACGGCGGCGCGGTTGACAATGCCAAGCAATACGCCGCGATTATATTACCTGTTATTTTAGGCCTGACCCTCGCATCAGGCATTGGTGGTTATGTTCAACGTATCCTGACAAACTCAATTGCATTGAACACAGTCGGCAAAATGCAGACCGAAATGTTGAAGGCCGCGCATAAACGCGACTTTGCGCAATCCTCGGAAGAACCGACAGGCGAGCTAATCGCTAAATTCACAAATGATGTCAGTGTCGTTTCCGCAGGGCTGGTGCGCGTATTGGGAAATCTGGTCAAAGATGTCTTGAGCGTTATTTTCACCATCATTGTGATGTTGAGCCTGAACTGGC
>CAYZGF010000380.1:0-1690 GCA_964477595.1 uncultured Algimonas sp. | reverse complement strand
CGACTGGATCTACGACATTCGAGATTGGCTGGCGCATGCGGAAGCCCGTGACAGGTAGAAGGCGAGGCATCGACATGTCGACCCCATATCTCTGTCCCTTCTGGAACTGGAAGTTATCCGTCACAAATTCCCCGGTCAGCCCCACTCGCCAGCCTGGCACTCTTTGTCCGACTGCCAGACCGCGACTGGCTGGATTACGATTCAAGGCTTGCAACGCAGTGACTTCCGGCTCCTCAAAACTAAATTCGTAGCGCAGGCCTGCCGTAATATTTGCGAAAGCAATTTTTTCTGTGCTTCGTCGATTCCTGACCAATCCAGAGGCTGTTGTCATAGGGATAAGAATTGCCTTTTCAGTTGGCTCTTGCTCAATAGAAAGGAATGGAATGATTGTATGAGTCTGGCGCACCCGGTCAGGTTTATCACCTTTCTTATATTGGAACTTCACACCAATCGCGCCTTGTGCCGTAATAGCGTCACCGCGTGCATCCTCGGAAATACCGATCTCGGCTTTATCCGGCGAAGATTTGGAAAATTCTTTTGGTGACTTGGCGACCGCCAGACTACGCGTTCGCGTCCAATCGCCCACAGTTTTCTTCGACCCTTTTTTTAAATCATCCAAATGATCGCCTAATCGCGCAAACTCGCCAATGCGCGCTGCAGCATTCTGGGTATTTTTAAGGTCTGATGGTGGCGACAACAATTCAACACGGGCTGGGTTCCGTATCTTTTTCGTCTTTCCATCCTCAGTCACAGAGCTGTACTCCTGAGCACTTCCGCGACACAGGATGATAAAGGGCTGCGGCTCGTCCAAAAGAAAACGTCGGATCATAACATCATCCGCAGCCGCGTTGACCATGGGCTGGTAAGTCTGCGCCGTCCAATATTGAATTTGGACTTTATTTTGCGCGGCACCAGCCATCACTTCTTTGGAATATCCTACCGTTTGGAAGTCTTTGGTCTTGCGGCGCTGGACAATAAACTTGCGAGATGAGCCTGTTTCGGCTGCGTGGAACAGCCTAAGCAAGGCTCGCCTAAATCGTAACTTCGCCTTCTTTTTTTCAAACCTAGCCTCAGGGTTTTTGAATACATTATTAGGATGACACGCCTGATTTAGGGTGGCCTTATTTGTGGCGTATGAAAGCGTCGTCGCGCCAACATCCCTAGGCGGAAATGCTTCGCCGCTTTTACAAGGGGCAATGGCATCTGCCAGAACACTAGATATGGACGGTTTTACGAGCCGATCACTCTCAATCCGAACAGTCTCTTTAGGGTATATCGGAATGTTTCCTTCTGCCTTTCGCCGAGCCTCCTGCTCAGCTTTAGCTACAGCCGACTTTTCGGCCTTAATTCGGGCAGCATTTTCAGCTTCAATCAAAGCTTTATAGTCAAGTTGAACCGGATAACGCTGCAACAAAACTTGGACTATGTGGTCGCGGTCAACTTGAAGAAACTCTCGTTCGGAAACACTGTCGACAGGCCGTGAATCTTGTATCTCACCGCCGCTATCAAACCAGATCGGTTTGACATTTGGACGCAGAGTTTTCGCATCAGCTTTCACTTTGTCAGCGGAAACGGGTTGCGACGCCGATGCAGACTCCAGGTCTGGCAATGCGCAAATTTCTGCTTTCAAATCATAAAGGGGGTTACGAATAATATCGTCACTTCGCGCTTGGGCTGTGCCGCTTATTGC
>CAYZGF010000379.1:0-1695 GCA_964477595.1 uncultured Algimonas sp. | reverse complement strand
TTGCAGGAGCTGCCCATGGAATTTGCTGTCGAGGCGCAAAAGCTGGTCGCGATCTCGCTGGAAGGGAGCGTGGGGTGAGTCTCTTCAAAACAACACATCCGTCAACCCCGGCGAAGGCCGGGGTCCAGAGCAAAATGCGTACGATAACGCATTGGATCCCAGCCTTCGCTGGGATAACCGGAATGGTTTTATTGTCCGCCTGTGGTCAGGCGACAGAAGAGACGGTGACCTTACCGCCAACGCCTCCGCAGACGTCGACTGAGGTTATACCGCCCGAAACCCCTGCCACCTTACCTGCGGCCTCAATAGAAGACATTGATTTCGGGTCTTATTCCCAAGACATCGCGGCTCCATTTGGTCTTGTCATGGGGGAAACGCGGTTGGACTCAATCGATAAAATCCGTCTCTACTTCTCTCCGGAACCCGGTACGAATATGGTGAATATGACTTCATCAACATTCGAGCGCGATGACGGGTCTGTCATGCTTTTTGCAAGGAATAACCTGCCTGACGACGCTGTGTTTGCTCAGGAAATTTATGCCGTCTTCTCCGGTCCGGGGGATGCGGAAAAATTCAATCAAAAACTGGCCGCTTACGGCCTGCGTCTGAAATGCCGTCGCGGGGAAAATGCGATGGAATGGACGACAGAACTTTGCCCATAGAGGATTTTTAAAATGGCTAAGAAAAAACCAACACGTCAATTTGTTCAACTTTCCGAAGGCGAGAAAAACTACGCCATGTCCCGCGCCGTTGTGCAGGGCGATTGGTGCTTTGTCTCCGGCACGGTCGGCTATGATTACAGCAAAGGCGAGTTGCCGGAATCAGCCGCCCAACAAACCGCTAATGCGTTCTCAAACATTATGGCGGCTTTGAAAGAAACAGATTTCGAGCTGGGTCATACGGTGCGGGTGCAATACACCGTCTCTGACCGGAAATATGTCAAAGAGGCCCTGCCGATCATCAAACAATATATGGGCAACATCCTCCCCGCCGCAACCATGGTGATTGCCGGCATGGTAGATGAGAAAATGAAAATCGAAGTCGAAGTGACGGCGTATAAGGGATAAAATTATGTCATCCCGCACAAGCCTGTAAGGCGCATATGCGGGACCTAACGGAAGTTACCTAGCCTTGGGTTTGCAACCGATAGGTCCCGCATCTCCGCTGCGCTCCGTGCGGGATGACAGTTAGAGGAGATAAATTGAACCAACCCATCAACATAAATGAGAAATTCTCGAAGTTCTCCGAGCATTGGCGACCCAAAACCATTGCCGCGCTGAACGGACAAGAATTCAAACTCGCCAAGATCAAAGGCGAATATCCGTTTCATGCGCATGAGCATGAGGACGAGATGTTCTTCTGTTGGCGTGGCTCGTTTATTTTGGACTTTGAAAACGGCGACAGTGTGCCCGTGCACGAAGGCGAGTGCATAGTCATCCCGAAAGGCGTCCGCCATCGCCCCCGCGCAGAAGAAGAATGCCATATTTTCCTCATCGAGCCGCAAGGCGTGAAGAATAGTGGCGATGCTGAAGTTGATTCGAAATATGACGCGCCTATGGGAGAGTGGGTGTGATGGAAGACGGATTAATCACAACATTCATCGCGGCTTTATTTGCGTTAATTGGTACGGGACTTGGAGCTTTTATTGGCAGTCGTAACGCCAGAGAAACGAATACTATTAATTCAGAACTAGAG
>CAYZGF010000378.1:0-1699 GCA_964477595.1 uncultured Algimonas sp. | reverse complement strand
GCATAAACAAGCCCATTGAAAACATAATGGCAACGTTGCCGCCTGTCTCTTTGCGAAAGCGGGTCGCGGTATGATTAAAGGTCCGTTTCATCATCCAACTCCAAATTTTGTCGCGGTGCTCAAATTGAGACAGTGCGACGATTTTATGGAGTTACAGCTGCATACACTTTGCCAGATTTCCAATCTGTGTCGATACGGAACATCGAAGTGAATTTTATGGTTAACGCTTCCCTAAAACCTAAGAAAACAAAACGAAAAATGTTATATTTTCAATAAGTTTTAACTGTTTGCAAAGTTCAAGCCAGTCAATCAGCGCTTAGGGCGTTTCCGGTAAAATCTGTATTTCAATCGAATCTTTCGGTTCAAAAACCTTTGCAGCGATCGGTTTTAAATCTTCGACTGTCATATTCTGGAACGTGTCTTCGCGCGTCCGAAAACGGGCAACGACCTCTGGATCAGTTTGAGCCCGGCTTAAAACACTCATCCAGAGGCCATTACTTTCAAGACTGGTTTCTAGATTTTCCAAGGTCGGTTTCATCGCACGATCAAAGACATCCGGATCTATATTTCCGGATTGAAACTCTGCGGCGACTTCACGGATCTTATCCGCCATGCCATCTATCCGGTCAGGGCTGACCTCTAATTGTGCGCCAATGTAACCGTAATCCGGAAACAGGCGAGACCCCACGCGGGACACGCCGGGCGAATAGGTTGCGCCCTCCTCTTCCCGCAGAACTTCTGTCAATCGCAGTTGAAAAAGATCCGACAACATTTGGGTTTCCCGCGAACGCTTCACATCCGAGGCGTCAGGTGCCGGCCAATAGACATAAAGTCGTGCCGTCTCTGCATCTCCCGCATGTCGTAGGATGATCGGTTCGGTCGAACCTGCCGGGAATTTCAGTGCCGTCAAAGACGGATCCGGACGATAAGGTATTTCAGGCCGGGTCGGCAAAGCCCCAAACGTCTCGGCAACGGCTTGAATCACCGCCTCTTCTTCGAAATCACCGACGACCGTCAGCTCGATAGCGCCATTTTGAACGTTCTGGTCCATCCAGCTTTTGATTAAATCAAAATCCACGTCCAACAGGGCTTCTTCAGACGGAATGCCCCAACGTGTATCCCCGGAACGTAGAATGCGACCAATATCCCGACCTGCAACGCCCCCCGGCGTGCTGTCCAATGTCGGGTACCAGGAGCGGATATATTTGTCATATTGCGCTTGGGCTTCCGGGCGATAGCCGGGATCGGTTGCATAGGCAGCCATGAGCTTGAGCTGCAAGGCCAGATCCTCCGGCGTTGTCGAACCTGACAAGGTATTTACTGTTTGCCCCAGCCTTCTCCGCACGCCGACCGATTTCCCGGCCATAATTGTCGCAATATCGTCAACCTTATGTTGCCCAAGACCTGATAGCGCCAACATATTCGACGCGTAAGTCTCAAAGCCTGGCGCAATATCCGTTGGGGCAGACAGCGTTCCCGCACCCATTCGCGCTGAGAGTCGGATGACGTTGTCTTCGAAATCCGTCTTTTTCATATTCAGCCGCACATTATTCTCAAAAGTGATCAGCGTCGCATCTAAATCTTCAATGCGCCGACGTTCCGCAACGCGCCCTTCCGGACCAAAGTCATCATATGCGAATGTCAGCTCCGCCTCTGCTTCGCGTGGCTGAGCGGGCTGGGCGCGCGAATCGGCATAAGC
>CAYZGF010000377.1:0-1706 GCA_964477595.1 uncultured Algimonas sp. | reverse complement strand
GCATATAATCGCGCATGATCTTGTACCGGCCTTTTGGCATGACGGGCACGTCTTCCAATTTCGTATCCGGACGGAAACCCAGCGACAGAAACCCTGCGCCAATCTCATCCGCAACTTCGCGGACTTCGCGCAAATGGCGTGATACTTCTGCGCAAGTCTGATGGATATGCTCAAGCGGCGCACCGGAAAGCTCTAACTGTCCGCCCGGTTCAAGCGAGACCGACGCCCCGTCTCGCTTCAGCGCGATTAGGTTACCGTCCTCAAAAACGGGGGCCCAATCAAAACGCTGTAGACCTTCCAACATCGCCTTTATGGAACACGGTCCGTCATATGGCAGTGGCAATTTTTTCGCGTTACAAAATCCGATTTTCTCATGTTCGGTACCAACACGCCATTCCACTGCTGGTTTGCAGCCGGCGGCGAGATAATCAACCATCTGAGACTTAGATGTGATGGGAATAGGATTGGAAGCGGTGGGACCTGACATGAAGCGGTCCATAAGCCCGCCCAAGCCTTGCGACAAGTCGCAAAAATACCCCTGCATCAAACGAAATTGTGAATGAGTCGACGTCAGTCGATTGCGATGGACACCTCCACAGCATAAGAGACGGTCAATTCACCGTTTTTTTCGAGAATAGCTATGAAATGTCTCCTCATCGGTTCCGGCGGGCGCGAGCACGCTCTGGCTTGGAAAATGGCACAATCCCCGATCGTTGAAATCTTACATTGCGCGCCCGGCAATGCAGGTATTGCAGAGGTCGCTGATATTGTTGACATCAAAGCCGACGATATGATTGGCCTCTTGGCCCTCATACAACGTGAAGCTTATGATTTTGTCGTGGTTGGCCCGGAACAACCCTTGGCCATGGGGCTTGTGGATGCGCTGCAAGATATTGGAGTTAAAGTCTTTGGCCCGACGGAAGCGGCGGCACAGCTCGAGTCGTCCAAAGCCTTCACAAAAGCGCTTTGTGATACATATGATATCCCGACGGCCCGCTACGGCGTGTTCACAGATATAAAAGCGGCGAAAGCTAATCTCAAAGAGATGGAGGCCCCTTACGTGCTGAAAGCCGATGGTTTGGCGGCGGGTAAGGGCGTTGTGATTCCCGAAACGCTGAAAGAAGCTGAGGCGGAGCTTGAGGAATTCTTCTCCGGTAAGTTTGGTGAAGCCTCAAAAACAGTTTTGATTGAAGAATTTATGCGCGGACAAGAAGCAAGCTTCTTCGCGATTTCTGATGGGAAAACGGCCCTCCCCTTAATTGCGGCGCAGGATCACAAACGGGCTTTTGACGGGGATAAAGGCCCCAATACAGGCGGGATGGGCGCCTATTCCCCTGCACCGGTTTTCACGGATGAGGTTCTGAAAACTGTCATGGAAAAGATAATTCAACCAACAGTCTATGGCATGGCGAAAGATGGTCATCCTTTTAAAGGCGTTCTCTTTGCCGGGCTCATGATCACGAAGGACGATCCGAAACTCATCGAATACAATGCGCGGTTTGGCGATCCGGAATGTCAGGTCATCATGCGTCGCCTGCAATCTGATCTGATGCCGCTCCTCATCGCAGCGGAAGCCGGTGAATTAGACAAAGTTGAAGCGCCGGCCTGGTTTGATGAGCCGGTGGCAAATGTTGTCTTGGCGGCCAAGGGCTATCCCGGGACTTATGAAAAAGGCACGGTGATAGAGGGCGTGGAAACCGCCAGTG
>CAYZGF010000376.1:1288-1708 GCA_964477595.1 uncultured Algimonas sp. | reverse complement strand
GGCTAGGTCCATGGTCGACTCTAACGCACCACTATTTCTCAACATGGAAACGGCGCGTTCCAGATCGACCTCTTTCTGATCGTGTTCGACAATCACCCGCCGCCAGAAAGCCCGGTCTTCATCAGACGCTGTTTTTAAAGAGCGGATGACCGGCAAAGTCATTTTACCTTCGCGGAAATCATCGCCAACAGATTTGCCCAAAGCGCTCGCCATACCGCCATAATCCAGCGCGTCATCAACGAGCTGGAAGGCAAGACCTAACTTCAAACCATATTCGCGTAAGGCGTCCCGTTCTGCGACCGGGCGGTTTGCAATCACGGGCGCGACTTCGGTTGCAGCGGCAAATAAGGCCGCCGTTTTGGCTTTAATGACCTGCATATAATCATCTTCGGTCATGGCCAGATTTCGCAGGGCCGCGAG
>CAYZGF010000376.1:0-1278 GCA_964477595.1 uncultured Algimonas sp. | reverse complement strand
CATTGGACAAAATGCCCAGCGCTTCCATCGATCCCGTTTCCACCATCAGGTTAAAGGCGCGCGCAAAGAGGAAGTCGCCGACAAGGATAGACGCGCTATTCCCCCAAATCAGATTGGCCGGTTTCTTTCCACGTCGCAGCGCACTTTCATCGACCACATCATCATGTAGCAAAGTCGCGGAATGGATAAATTCAACTGCTGCCGCGAGTTTATGATGAGAGACACCCTCATAGTTACAGAGTTGGGCTGCGCTAATCGTTAAAAGCGGACGTAAACGCTTTCCCCCCGCGCCAACAAGATGCTGGGCAAGGTCCGGTATCAGGCCCACTGAAGATTGCATTCGCTCCAAGATAAGCGCGTCAACAGCCGCCATATCTTCACCGGTAAGGTCCCAAAGGGCCTGTGCGGGGGAGAGAGCGGCGTCTTGCCGGATCTGTGCGGGCGCATTCACGTGCGAAAAACCACCTTTAAACTTTCGTCCTATCTAGGGCGAGCGGCGCGGCGCGGCAAGCCGATTCCCTGCGACGCATTCCCGAGTTGCATATATGCAAACCGTCACCACCTCTAATGGATGATCTGCCTTATCCGAACGATGAACCCCGTGACACTGAGTTTTGCACAAGCCGTGTTAAAAGATGCGGGTATTCAGAGTTTTCTTTTTGATATGAATGCGTCTGTTTTGGATGGCTCGACAATTCTCGTCAGAAAACGCCTGATGATCATTGATGAGGATGAAGACGAGGCGCGCGAATTGTTGGAAGCTGCAGGCATCGGGTATGAGTTGGAACCGGCGACCATGCCGACTCAAACCGGCAACGGAGACACGATTGTGTCAAAACTCTTGCGAAAGCTCGGCCTACCGACGAAGTAGGGTCTATGAAATGTATTCTGACGACCAATAATCCGGCGACTCTCAATTTTGCAGAAGCCATCTTAAAAGAAGCCGGAATTGATTATTTCGTGCTCGATCAGAATATGAATGTGCTGGAACCCGGCATCATGATCCCGAAACGCATGATGGTGGTCGACGAAGATGAAAGCGCCGCAAGACGGCAGCTCACACTGGCAGGAATGGAACGGGATTTGATGGTTCCCGGCTAGAACTGCCTCGCGACCGCTGCAATAACCCCAAGAACAACTCGCTCAAGAAGTTCGAAAGCAAAGTTCTCCGCAATATTCTGAGCCCAGCGCCAGCCACCAAATACCCCTATTGAAAAGCCGATTAAACCGCCAATAAATGCCACAAGAGAGATTTTCGAGGGAGGGTCAGGCGGGAAA
>CAYZGF010000375.1:0-1710 GCA_964477595.1 uncultured Algimonas sp. | reverse complement strand
TCTCAATACTCGCGCCCGGTTCTGCACCTAATCCGTCACAGCGTTCACAAACTTCCGCAATCGGAACGGTAATATCGATGTCTTTGCCGGCGAAAGCTTCTTCGAGCGTAATCTCCAACTCATAGCGGAGGTCAGATCCGCGCTGAACGGTTTGGCGCTGTCGACGGGCGCCACCAAACATATCGGCAAACCCACCGCCCCCGGCCGCACCGCCGAAAATCTGGCTGAATATATCATTGAAATCTTGGAAGCCGCCCGCGCCACCGGCGCCGCCCTGTTCAAAGGCCGCATGACCCATCCGGTCATAGGCTGCGCGTTTTTGTTCATCTGATAGAATACCGTAGGCTTCATTCAGCTCTTTAAACCGCGCTTCGGCTTCGGGGTCGTCAGGATGACGGTCCGGATGGCAGGCCATTGCTTTCTTGCGAAAAGCGGATTTCATTGTCTTTGCATCGGCATTTTTTGCGACGCCTAGAATTTCGTAATAATCGCGTTTTGACATGGTCTTAAGATTCTCGTTTGGTCACCACGACATTCATCCGGGTGCGCGTTCTAATTAAATAGTCATGAGCCTGCGTCAGTTCAATGAGCGGACTCGCAGATGTTTCATCCAGTTCAAGGATCATCATTTTCGGGTGGAGGGTTTCAGGGGCTTGTTCAAAGAACTGGGTGAGGACTGGGAGGTCATGACCTTCAATATCGAGCTTAAGCGCATCAATCCGTTCAATATAGTATCCTTCGCAAAGCTGATGCAACGTCATACTCCAAACGGTTTCTCCCTCATCCGATAACTTTCCTTCCCCTCGATTTCCGTTTCCATCAGAGAGATACTTTTCTCCTGTCTCAGTTGAGACGGCTGTTTTTCCCCATTCTATCGGTGCACATGAGGCCTCCGCATTCACAGACAAACGCTCTCCAATATCTTCACTGGGTTCGACTGCTACAATCCGAATGTCTTGGTTTGCTGCGGCCGCATAACTATGGGCAAACAGCGAATAAAGACCAACATTAGCTCCAACATCCAAGAAGATGAATGCCTCATTCGAAGCGTTTTCGATGGCAAGCCTAAGAGCATCTCTTTCGACTGCATCCCATATTTGAACACCACATAATGCACGTTTTTCGCACCGATTGGTCGACGGATAAAGACGAGCTTTGACACCTGGAGCCACAGTCACGTCAAAAGGTTAAGTCAGCCCTTTTATGGCACGCTTGCGAGCCCATCAGATCAACAATTACCCAAGACGTGAATCTCTCCGCGAGCCCGCGGATAACCGGATACGATCACGCTTTTCCGGCAGAGTGAAAGTCCCGAAAGGCGGGTTTATATGATTTGAAGTCCCCATTCGAAAAAGGCTCCGCGTACATAACGCGGAGCCCTCATTCTCATCAAACGCGCAGCGATTTACGCTGCGTTTTCGTCGTCAACATCTTCAAATTCAGCGTCGACAACATCGTCATCATCGGCTTGGTCTGCCTGTGACGTTGGTCCGGTATCTGCGTCGGCGGCCGCATTTTCATACATGGTCTGACCGACTTTCATCAGCGCAGCAGACAAGACCTGAACCTTATCCACGATCAGCGCCGTGTCGTCACCGTCTGAGATTTCCTTCAGTTCTGCCAGAGCTTCTTCGACGGCCGTCTTATCTTCCTCAGCAATCGCATCTGCATGCTCTTTCAGATCAGACTCAGCTTTGTGAATAATCGCTT
>CAYZGF010000374.1:0-1777 GCA_964477595.1 uncultured Algimonas sp. | reverse complement strand
CGACACCGGATTCGGCCGCCGTTGAGACGCTCGTCACTGAGGCTGCAACACGACCAGGTTCCGAACTCATGGCCGCGTCTCAGCAAAGTGCATCAGATTCGGCCCCTACTGTTCAAGAAGCCAAAGAATTTCTCGAAGATGCGGAAAAGGAAGTCTCAGAGTTCTCCGCCTATGCCGCAAAAGTATATTGGGTAAAAGCGAACTTCATTACCGAAGACACGGCAGCCCTTGAAGCAAAAGTCGGCGAAGAAAGCGCCAAGATGTCGACACGGCTGTCTAATCAAGCCAAGCGATATAAGGACCTCGCCCTCCCCGCAGATATGAAGCGGAAAATTGACGGCATGCTGCGGGGCTCAAACTTCCCGGCACCTGATGATGAGGCCGCAGCGAGAGATCTAGCGGAAATCATGACGGCCTTAGACGGGGCTTATGGCAAAGGCCGGTTTGATATCGACGTTAAAGATGACCGCATTATATCTATCTTGGATAGAGATGGCGACGGGACCCTCGATCAAGAGTCACCTGATGGCACGATCCACCTTGGTCAAGCGTCCGACATCATTGCAAAATCGGACGATCCTGAATTACTACAATCGACATGGGAAGGTTGGCGGACCGTCTCGAAACCCATGCGGGGCGCTTACGCGGAAATGGTGAAGATAATTAATCGAGGTTCTTCTGAGCTAGGCTTCAAGGATGCCGGCGATCTGTGGCGCGCGGGCTATGATATGGATGCAGCAGACTTCACCAAAGAAACGGACCGCCTTTGGGGCCAAGTAAAACCACTTTACGATGAACTTCACTGCTATGTTCGCGCGGAGCTCAATGAAAAATATGGCGATGATGTTGTCGCCTTGGATGAACCTATTCGCGCTGACCTCCTTGGAAATATGTGGGGCCAGAGCTGGGGCAATATTTATGATGACGTGGCTCCGCAAGGCGGCGGTAAAGGCGTTGATGTGACAGAATTGTTGGTCAATGCGGGTTATGACGCCAAGAAAATGGTCGAGGTGGCAGAACAGTTCTTTACCTCTATGGGGTTTGAAGAACTCCCCGCTACCTTCTGGGAACGCTCCCTCATCACAAAGCCTGAAGACCGGGAAGTTGTTTGTCACGCCTCGGCTTGGAATCTGGACAATGAAGAAGATGTCCGCATTAAAATGTGCACGAAAGTGAACGCCGAAGATTTCTCAACCGTGCATCATGAGTTGGGGCATAATTTCTATCAACGTGCCTATAAGGACCAATCTGTTTTCTACAAAGACGGCGCGAATGACGGGTTTCACGAAGCGATTGGAGATATGATTGCTCTGTCCATCACACCTGAATATCTCGTCAAAATTGGGCTATTGGACGAAGCCGATCTTCCAGGAGAGGATGCTGACCTGGCTCTGCTCATGCGGCAAGCTATGGATAAGGTAGCTTTCCTTCCCTTCGGCCTAATGGTCGATCAATGGCGCTGGAAGGTGTTCGACGGGACTTATTCTCCATCTGAGTATAATGAGGGTTGGTGGGAACTCCGCGAAAAGTATCAAGGTTTGAAGCCACCGAGTGATCGTCCGGCTGACGCATTTGATCCCGGCGCGAAATATCACATCCCCGGTAACACGCCTTATATGCGCTATTTCCTTGCCCATATTCTTCAGTTCCAGTTTCACAAAGCGGCTTGCGATCAGGCCGGATTTGAAGGCCCGCTGCACCGTTGTTCCGTTTATGGTAACAAGGATGTTGGCGAGAAGTTCAACGCGATGATGGAGATGGGGTCCAGTAAACCTTG
>CAYZGF010000373.1:0-1795 GCA_964477595.1 uncultured Algimonas sp. | reverse complement strand
AATCGCCCATCATCCAGTTGGCTGCGATTTTGGCGTCACGTCCTTTGGCGACAGCTTCGTAATAATCGCCAGTGGCTTTCTCAACCGTAAGAACGCCCGCGTCATAGGCCGGGATACCGTACTCAGCCACGAAGCGAGCCTTGCGGGCATCAGGTAGTTCCGGAAGTGACGCGCGAATTGTTTCGACAAAGTCTTCAGGTAAATTAAGTGGTAGCAAATCTGGATCCGGGAAATAACGGTAATCGTGAGCGTCTTCTTTGGACCGCATTGACCGGGTTTCGCCTTTGACGCTGTCAAAGAGCCGGGTTTCCTGATCGATGGTCCCGCCGCCATCAATGATCTCGATTTGGCGACGGGCTTCGTAATTAATGGCTTGACGAATGAACCGCATGGAGTTGACGTTTTTAATCTCGCAACGCGTGCCAAGTTCGCCGCCGGGGCGACGCACAGAGACGTTCACGTCGGCGCGCATATTTCCTTTCTCCATGTCCCCGTCACATGTGCCGAGAGCACGGACAATTCCGCGAAGCTTCTCGATATAGGCTGAGGCTTCCTCGGGGCTTCGCATGTCAGGCTTGGATACGATCTCCATAAGAGCCACGCCAGAACGGTTTAGGTCCACATAGGTCTCGTCTGGTGAGAGGTCATGAATGCTTTTTCCTGCGTCTTGTTCAAGGTGCAGACGTTCGATGCCAACAGTGACGGCTTCCCCATCCTCCGGTTCTATATCAATCTCACCTTCGCCGACGATTGGATGCTCATATTGTGAAATTTGGTAGCCCTGCGGGAGGTCAACGTAGAAATAGTTCTTGCGGTCAAAGCGCGAATGCAGGTTTATCTTCGCATTAAGGCCCAGCCCTGTCCGAACGGCTTGTTCAACGCAATAAGCGTTTATCACAGGCAGCATGCCGGGCATGCCCGCATCGACAAGGCTGACTTGCGAGTTCGGATCAGACCCAAACTCTGTGGCAGCGCCTGAAAAAAGCTTGGATTGGCTTGCGACCTGCGCATGCACTTCCATCCCAATGATGATTTCCCAATCACCAGTGTCTGATTTTAGCCAGTCTTTTTTGTCCGCGACGCGCTCAGCAGTGAACATTAATTTCGCTCCTCATGTTCGTTCGCGCGATATGACATAAGGGGTGAATTGTGTAAACTACCGAAGCAGCGCTTGCGCCGCAGTGTAACGTTTCAAATAATAGAATATACGGATGTGGAGATAATGATGATAATTGATGCGTGGATACAGCATCCAACCTTACGTCATAGCCAGGATAAAATGTTCAGCTCTCTGCGGCGTTGGACCAAGAGCGACACACCGATCCAAGACATTCCTGTTTCCGCAACAATCGCCGCCATGGATGCGGCGGGGATTGACAAGAGTTTGACCTGCGCATGGCAGGCCCCCAACAGAGATATGATATCCAATGACGAAGTCGCCGAGTTTGTCGCTCAGTATCCAGACCGCCTTGTTGGTGTCGGGTCTGTGGATATATCTACACCTATGGACGCAGTACGCGAAATCAGGCGCTGCGTTGAGGAATTGGGGTTTAAGGCGATACGTATCCTTCCGTGGCTGTGTGAGGTTCCGCCCACTGATCGCCGCTTCTATCCTGTATATGTGGCTTGCTGCGAAATGGGTGTGCCGTTTTGTACCCAGATCGGACACACTGGGCCACTTATGCCATCAGAAGTTGGGCGCCCGATTTATCTCGATCAGGTCGCGATTGACTTTCCAGAACTTGTCATTGTCGGGGGACATATTGGGTATCCTTGGACGGAGGAGGCTATTGCC
>CAYZGF010000372.1:0-1812 GCA_964477595.1 uncultured Algimonas sp. | reverse complement strand
TATTTCTTGGCATTATCCCAAGCGCCGCCACCGGCGGTCATGGAAAGGGCCAGGAAAAGGCCTGTTACGATAACACCCATCAACATGGCGCCAAGTGCGGCCAAGGCCTGACTTGTGCCTGCGATGAAATAGATCGCGAAGTACAGAACGATCGGGGCCAAGATCGGCAGGAGCGATGGTTTGATCATCTCCTTAATCGCGGCACCTGTCAGCAGATCAACGGCCTTGGCATAGTTCGGACGTGATGTGCCCGCCATAATACCCGGATCGGCTTTGAACTGACGACGGACTTCTTCGACGATAGCTCCGGCTGCGCGTCCAACGGACTGCATGGCCCAAGCGCCGAACAGATATGGCAGCAAACCGCCGATGAACAGGCCGACAATTACATAAGGGTTGGTCAGGCTGAAATCGACAGAAACACCGGACAGCGGATTGCCGTCTTGTGCACTGAAATACAGTATGTCCTGATAATAAGCCGCAAAGAGGACCAAAGCTCCCAGACCGGCAGAACCGATCGCGTAGCCTTTGGTGACCGCTTTCGTCGTGTTACCTACGGCGTCAAGCGCGTCAGTTGTGTTCCGGACTTCAGGGTCCAGCTCAGACATCTCGGCAATACCGCCAGCATTATCCGTGACCGGACCGAAGGCGTCGAGCGCGACAATCATACCTGCAACGCCGAGCATGGCGGTGACGGCAATCGCGATACCGTAAAGGCCGGCGAGGCTGAAGGTAATAATGATGCCTGCAACGATGATGAGGGCTGGGATAGCTGTCGCTTCCATAGAAACGGCTAGACCTGCGATGACGTTCGTGCCGTGTCCAGACTCGGACGCCGCAGCGACTGATTTCACAGGACGATATTTTGTGCCTGTGTAATATTCAGTGACCATAACGATCAGAAAGGTAATGACCAATCCAACGATGGAACAGAGGAACAAATCCATTCCGGTAAAGCCGGTATTGGCAACATCACCAAATCCAAGCATGTGATGTGTCAATGCGCCAATCGCGCCTACGGATAAGACACCTGTTGCGATCAAACCCTTATAAAGCGCACCCATCACATTTGTGGAGCCCTTACCGAGTTTGACGAAATATGTGCCGATGATGGAGGTGATGATGCAAACCGCACCAATCGCCATTGGATAAAGCGCCAATTCTCCGACAGCTCCGAAAAGGATAGAGCCCAAGATCATTGTTGCTGCGATTGTCACGACATAAGTCTCGAACAAATCAGCGGCCATGCCTGCACAGTCACCGACATTGTCGCCAACATTATCCGCGATTGTCGCCGGGTTGCGGGGATCATCTTCCGGGATTCCGGCTTCGACTTTACCAACTAAGTCACCGCCAACATCAGCACCTTTCGTGAAGATACCGCCGCCGAGACGGGCAAAGACGGAAATCAAAGACGCGCCAAGTGAGAGGGACACAAGTCCGTCAATCACGCCGCGCTCATCCGCCGCCATGGGACCCGTGAGGAGCATGTAGTAAATGGCCAAGCCGAGGAGCGCGAGACCTGCAACGAGCATGCCTGTGATGGCGCCCGCTTTAAACGCGATATTGAGGCCTGAACCCAATGACTCACGCGACGCTTCAGTTGTGCGAACATTAGCTTGTACGGATACGAGCATGCCAACATAGCCAGCGATACCGGACAAAACGGCACCAATGACAAAGCCAATGGGGGCAATTGGGCCACTTGAGCCCCAGAATAAGACAACAAGTAAGATTGTCACAACGACGCCGACGAGTGCAATCGTCTTATATTGTTTATTCAAATACGCTTTTGCGCCTTCTTGAATCGCG
>CAYZGF010000371.1:0-1829 GCA_964477595.1 uncultured Algimonas sp. | reverse complement strand
GATGCAGGCGCAGGTGTTTGCGCCTTCACTTCGGCATCGCCTTTATCCGCTTTTTTAGCTCCTGAGCCTGACCCTAATTTCGCGATCAATTTACCAACTTCGGCATTTTCGCCCTCAGCCACCAGAATCTCTTCCAACACGCCGTCTTCGGGAGAGACAAGCTCTTGTGCAGCTTTGTCCGTTTCCAGCTCAACCAAAGGCTCATCTTTCTTGACCGTATCGCCAACGGCTTTGAACCACTGGGCAATGGTGACTTCGCTAACGCTCTCGCCGACATTTGGGATTGTGATATCTGTCATGGGGTGTTCCTCACTAGACGTCTATTTTGCGAACGCGCCATCAATGATGGCTTGCTGTTCTTTTTTATGTTTCGTGCTGATGCCTGTCGCAGTTGACGCTGCAGCAGCGCGGCCAACATAGCGGGCCCGCGTATTTTTCGCGCCGATTGCGATCAAGCTCTCTTCGATAAAGGGTTCAATAAATGACCACGCACCCATATTCTTCGGTTCTTCCTGGCACCAGACCATATCAGCATTTTTAAAGCGCTTAAGCTCTTCCTGCATCGCATCATCGGGATAAGGATAAAGCTGCTCAACCCGCAAGAGATAGACATCATTGCGGCCCAGCTCTTCTCGCGCTTCGAACAGGTCATAATAGACTTTGCCTGAGCAAATGATGACGCGCTTGATCTTACTATCCGCAGCTAGCTTAATTTGGCTGATCTCCGGATTATATTGCGCGTCATCCCAGAGCAGGCGGTGGAATTCGCTGCCGGGGCCCATTTCCTTAAATGTCGAGACACAAAGCTTGTGGCGCAGTAGTGATTTCGGGCTCATATTTATGAGTGGTTTCCGGAAGTTCCGTTTCACTTGACGACGCAATGCATGGAAATAGTTTGCCGGCGTCGAGATATTCGTGACCTGCATATTATCTTCGGCACATTGCTGCAGATAACGCTCGAGACGCGCTGAACTATGCTCAGGTCCCTGCCCTTCATATCCATGCGGCAAAAGCATAACGAGGCCCGACATGCGCAGCCATTTCTGCTCAGCAGAGCTAATAAACTGATCGACCATAACCTGCGCGCCATTGGCGAAATCGCCAAATTGCGCTTCCCAAATCGTCAGCGCATTGGGTGCAGCCGTTGAGAACCCATATTCAAAACCCAGCACCGCTTCTTCAGACAGATGCGAGTTCAGCACCTGATAATATTCATTGGCTTCTGACAGATTGTTGAGCGGGCAATATTTCTCTTCCGTTTTCTGATCAATCCAATTGGATTGACGTTGGGAAAACGTTCCGCGCTCAGAATCTTGGCCTGAAAGACGCACCGGATGACCTTCGGAGATCAAGGTGCCAAAGGCCAAGTGCTCGGCAAGACCCCAGTCAATATCAGCGCCTTTTTCAATCCGGTCTGCACGCGCTTTGATAATACGCTTTAGCGTGCGGTGCATGTTCAGGGAGTTCGGGACGGACACAATTTGAGAGCCAATGGCTTTTAATTGGTCAATTTCAACCGCCGTATCGCCACGGCGTTTGCCGTCTTTTTCAGTCGGGAGTGAGATACCTTGCCAGACACCTTGCAGCCAATCAGGCTGCTTGGTTTCATAAGATTTCGCTTCTTCAAAGTCTTCGTCCAATTTCGCGTAGAAATCATCCATCATTTTCTGCGCATCGGCCTCGGTCAAGTCGCCTTGGGCGATGAGGCGTTCCGCGTAAATCTGACGGGTCGTCGGGCGGCCGTTGATCGCTTGATACATAAGCGGTTGCGTGAAGGACGGATCGTCACCTTCATTATGGCCGTAACGGCGGTAGCAAATGATATCGAG
>CAYZGF010000370.1:0-1854 GCA_964477595.1 uncultured Algimonas sp. | reverse complement strand
CACCTGTTTTGGGAACAGGGGGTCGCAAGTTCGAATCTTGCCGCCCCGACCACGGATTTTCCTTTCATCTCGGATTGTAAGGCTTTGATAAGCCATTTGCGGTATGCGTTCACCCAGACTTGGGATGGACTTTATGATTTCGGCTACAAAAAAAGAAAACGTTGCAGCTATTCCGCGGGCAAAGGCGTTCAAACAGATTGAAATTGGACGAATCAGAAATGTCGGATCGTCTATGGCCACGATCTCTATCAACAAATCCATTATCCGTAATAACCAGCTTCAACTCGCACAAATTGGTACGATCCTGAAAATCGTGACGAGTAAGTCTATTGTTGTGGCGATGGTTGGCTCTTTAAAAATTGGATCCGAAGATGATGAGGGTATGTCTGATGGTTGCCTTGCCCAGCTCAACATTATGGGCGAGATCACAACAAATGACACAACGCGTGAGACAAAGTTCTTCAGAGGTGTGAGGTCATTCCCGGTCCTTGGCGAAGCTGTTTACAATATGTCGCCGGCGGAACTTACGCTGATTTTCAACAAGCAGAACGAAGCCTGTATTGAGGTCGGACGGCTTCAACAAGATAACTCGATTGTCGCTAAAGTGCGGATTGATGATCTTCTCTCCAAGCATTTCGCGATTCTCGGCTCTACGGGCTCCGGTAAGTCCTGTACGGTGGCTTTGGTCCTTCAAGCTATTTTGGACGAAAATCCAATGGCTCATGTGGTCTTATTTGATCCGCATAATGAATACTCCAAAAGTTTCGGAGATAGGGCAGAAGTCATTGATCAAGAGTCTTTGGATTTACCATTGTGGATGTTTGACTTTGTGGAGACATGTGAACTTCTGTGTTCAGAAATCGAGGATCAAGCCCGTGAAGAAACGGAAATTCTTCACGACCTTCTGCTGAAAGCGAAACGGCTCTATGACCGCTCAGTAAAATCAGGGACGATGAGCACACAGGTGAAGCTTGATGATGTTGAAGCGGAATTACAACGCGCGTCACATATCACACTTGATAGTCCTGTGCCGTACCGCATTCGTGATGTCGCAAAGCTGATTGATCACGAAATGGGTAAATTGGATAACGCCAATAATCTTGCGCCCTATAAAAGGCTCAATCGCCGAATTTCTACATTGATTGCTGACCCTCGCTATCAATTTGTATTTAAAAACCAAGCCTCGCCACGGCCGATTGAAGATATTGTTGGACGGATCTTCCGCCTCCCGGTCAATGGCAAACCTATTTCATGCTTGGATTTTTCAGGAATTCCTTCGGAAGCGTTGAATATTGTTGTGTCAGTCGTCAGCCGTCTCGCCTTTGAATTGGCGACATGGTCAGAACGTCAACTTCCGATCCTTCTCGTCTGTGAGGAGGCTCATAGATATATTCCACGGGACAAAAGCTTAGGATTCCATTCTACACGTCGCATCATTGGTCGGATTGCGAAAGAGGGACGCAAATATGGTGTGTCACTCGGGATTGTCTCTCAGCGCCCATCAGAGCTTGAGCCGTCTACATTGTCGCAATGTTCAACGATCTTTTCCATGCGTCTTTCCAATGAATTGGACCAGAATTTCGTGCGCGCCGCTGTTCCTGACGGCGCGGCAGAATTGCTGTCCTTCCTACCGTCACTAGGTACAGCTGAAACGATGGTTTTCGGTGAGTCAGTCAATCTGCCCATGCGTGTGATTTTAAATAATCTTGCCGCAGAATATCGCCCGCATAGTTCCAGCGCGCAGTTTACAGACCTCTGGAAACGTGACGTCGCGACCCCACAATTAATGGGTAAAGTCTTTGAACGTTGGCGTGCAAGAAGCCTTTATCCTGATGGGAAACCTGCAGAGCCCGT
>CAYZGF010000369.1:0-1860 GCA_964477595.1 uncultured Algimonas sp. | reverse complement strand
GTCGGGGACTTGGCGAGGACGATGGCTTCTTCTTCGTCATGGCTTAAGTAATTCAGCTGACAGACAATGCTCCAGCGGTCCATTTGGCCTTGGTTGATTTGCTGTGTGCCGTGATAAAGGCCTGATGTGTCACCGAGGCCTACCGTGTTGGTGGTCGCGAAAATACGAAAGGCTTTGTGCGGGGTGATGACGCGGTTTTGGTCGAGCAAAGTTAGGCGGCCTTGCG
This sequence comes from uncultured Algimonas sp., assembly GCA_964477595.1. Classification (GTDB taxonomy): domain Bacteria; phylum Pseudomonadota; class Alphaproteobacteria; order Caulobacterales; family Maricaulaceae; genus Litorimonas. The sequence continues at coordinate 1,634 of CAYZGF010000369.1, read as the reverse complement.
CTTCTAACACGCGCTGAATCACAAACATCACATCGGGACGGCCCGCATCATATTCATCAAAGACGAGGGCGACAGGATTTTGCAGCGCCCACGGTAAGAGGCCTTCACGGAATTCTGTAATTTGCTTGCCGTCTTTCAGGACGATGGCGTCTTTACCCACGAGGTCGATACGGGACACATGGCTGTCGAGGTTAATCCGGACCAGCGGCCAGTTCAGTCGCGCGGCGACTTGTTCAATATGGGTCGATTTACCCGTGCCGTGATAACCCTGCACCATAACGCGGCGGTCATAGGCAAAGCCGGCGCAAATGGCTTGGGTGGTGCGGCTGTCAAAGCGGTAGGCCTCGTCGATTTCCGGCACATGCTCGCTGCGCTTGGAAAAGGCCGGGATCTCCATATCGAAATCCACGCCAAATGTCTCGCGTGCAGAGACGGTCGTGTCCGGCGCGAACAGGGGAAATTGAGAGTCAGTCATGTTTTGAATCTTTCGGGCGTCAAACGGGAGTTTTTATTCGAGTTTAGTCTACGCTTTGGTTACGGTAAATCCAACCTTATCGATTGAAGATAAATCGCTTCTGAATAGCGAAGGACAGTATGGGCCAAAGGATGAAAAATGTCGCGGCGATAATCCACGGATAGAGCGATGTGAAGCGGAGGCCCGCTTCGACCCATCCAATATTCAAAATCACGCCAAAGGCCTGCAGAAGGATGAAAAGGAAAAGCGCATTTCCGGCTGACGCTTTGGACGCAAACACCCATTTATAGTTCAGCATAAAGGAGATGAGCGTTGCCAATGTGTAAAGCGCGGCATTGGTTGGTCTCACCGGCAAGCCAAATATATCCGTCCCCAACCAAACGCCGCCCACATAAAGCGCAACAGTGCCAAGCCCTGCCGTTAGATATCGCCCGACTTGGCTATGCATGGCTTAGCCTAGATTGGTCGTTTTCAACACCTTCATGGCGGAGACGACACGTTGGAAGCTTTCCTCCGTATTGCGTTTGCCTTGGTTCGCATCGGGATGGAGCTGTTTGACGAGCTGTGTGTAGCGTTTGCGGACATCTGATTTTGTGGCCGTATCGTCCAGACCCATATCGTTGAGCGCTTTAAGTTGCAGTTTGGACAGGCGGCGGCGTCTCGGCGCCTCGGTTTGCCCGTCTTCCCCATCGCCAAAGATGTTATAGCCTTCTGAGGTGGCAGAGGTGTGACCTGCACGGCGTTTCTTTTGCGCTTGGGCGCGTTCGCCCGTATTCTTGCGAACATCCCATGTCGGGCGATGCCCGTGCCGCGCGCCGACTTGCCATTCCTGAATATCTTCATCGGTCATGCCGTTAAAGAAATTCCAATTCTTGTTATATTCGCGGGCATGTTTTGTGCAGAAATTGAAATAATCCCGCAGACGGTCCGGGGATTTCGGGGCTTTGCAGCCACCTTTTTCGGTACAGCCTGCCCATTCGCAAGGCAGCTCCTCAGGCTTTTTCTTTTTCCGCTTTTTAGAGGCACTGATGCTAATATCGATGCCTTTGGGTTTATATTCGTAGCCGGACGCCATAAGTATATCTTCATTCGTGAGTGAACAATGGGGACCGCGCAAGATGGGCATTTTGGCAGAGGCAATCAAGAGGAAATTGGAGGC
>CAYZGF010000368.1:1115-1862 GCA_964477595.1 uncultured Algimonas sp. | reverse complement strand
CCCCAGGGCGACGGCGCGTGAAGGCCAGGATTAATCCCGCCGTGAAGCAGAGCGCCAACATGGATGACCCGCCATTGGAAATGAACGGCAATGTCATACCCTTGCTTGGCGCCATATTCAGATTGACGAATAAATTGATAATGACTTGCATACCCACCAAAGTCGCGAGCCCGGCTGTCGCGAGCTGGCAAAAATAGTCATTTAAACGTAAGGCATTTCGAAATGTCTGCACAACAAAACCGGCCAGTAAGAGAATAAGAATAGTAGAAATCAGGAAGCCAAATTCTTCCACGGTCACGGCGAAAATAAAATCTGTATTTCCATCCGGAAGTGAGTATTTCACGCGACCTTCACCCGGACCACGACCAAAAAAGCCGCCTGAAGAAATGGCCTCAAGCGCCTTATCTGTTTGGTAGCTATCAGCCGTATTTGGCGAGGTGAATGCGCTGACCCGCGCGCGAACATGCGGCATTGTGAGATAGGCGGCGATCACACCAATGACTGAAATTCCAAGCATGATCAGCAACCACCCTAAGGAAAGTCCGGCAAAGAAAAACACCGCTGCAAAGCCAAGTGTAAGCAGGAAGGATTGGCCGAAATCGGGCTGTGAGATCAAAAGCGCGACCAGCACGGCATAAGTCGCAAACACGATCGCAACTGCGGGAACATTCCGATCCCGATTGCGGACCGAGAACATCCAAGCTGCAAAAACAATAAAGGCTGGTTTAGCAAACTCAGAAGGCTGCA
>CAYZGF010000368.1:0-1105 GCA_964477595.1 uncultured Algimonas sp. | reverse complement strand
TTAGTAGGACAGAGCCAATAAGGGTCAGGACTGCGATCCGACGGGCATTTACCGCATCAAACAATGACAAGATAAACATGCCAAACACGCCCATGCCGACGAAAATCATATGCTTGTACAAGAAATAGAACGAATTTTCGTAGTCCAAGCGCGCAGCAGCAGCTGGGCTCGATGCCATCGATAAAATCAAGCCTGCGCCTAAAAGGCAGACTAAGATAGATAGCGTAATCTGGTCGACACTTCGCCACCACTCGCCAATCACCGTGCGGCGGGAACGAGAGGTAATCAGTCTGGGCAATGCGCCAATCATGCGGCTTCCTCTTCCTTATTGGGGAGAGGTTCTGAAACGGTGTCGATTCCCATCAGTTTTTTTGCCTGTGCGCGGAAAGCGTCGCCTCGGACTTCGAAATTCTTGAATTGATCAAAACTCGCGCAAGCCGGTGACAAGAGAATGATCGGGTTTTCGACACCAGACTCCAGCGCATCTTTCGTCGCGCAAAGTAAAGCCATTTTGAGTGTTTTCTTATCCTGGGATGGACAGTTCGCTTTTCTCAGCGTCTGACCAAAATCATCCGCAGCTTCCCCTATCAGATAAGCGGCGCGGACATTTCCAAAGAGGTCTTTTAAGGGTTCAATCCCACCCTCTTTTGGCACTCCGCCTGCGATCCAGAATATGTTTTCATAGCTAGCGAGAGCTTGTCGGGCCGCATCCGCATTCGTCGCTTTGCTATCGTTCACAAAGCGCACATTCCGCAACTTTCCGACGGACTCCATACGATGAGCCAGACCCGGAAAAGACAAAATTGCATCCCCGATTTCTTTTGGATCAAGACCGAGACTGCTCACAGCGGCGAAAGCTGCAGCGGCATTTTGCCAATTATGACGACCTTCCAAGGCCTGCGCCTTGCCCAAATCGCAAACCTCGACAGATTTCTTCGCCAAATTGGAAAATAGTTTTCCGCCCAATACACTCACGCCATGGCCGACGGCGCGACGGGCGCTGATGGGCACGATATTCCGACCATTTTTGACTTTGAGGCTTGTGCACAGAGCTTTGCCATAATCATCATCCACACCGACAATGACTGTGTCAGACGGCGTTTGA
>CAYZGF010000367.1:418-1862 GCA_964477595.1 uncultured Algimonas sp. | reverse complement strand
GCCCAACGTCGCGCCCACCCGCGTATCCGGGCGCAGCTCATGAGTGCGGGCTCCGTTCTCTATAATTTTGCCGTGAACATATTAACGTTCGGGCTGATCGGATTGGCGCTTTTGAATATGCCGCCGAAAGCACCGTTCATGATGGTCGCCATAGGAAGTGCTGTCGTATCCGCCTACGCAGTCTACCGCGCCTTTCATCTGACAGAGCATAAATCCTACGCTTAGGGTTTTTCGCCTTGGCTTTGCAGCTGTATTTAACGCGGGATTAACTGTGATTACGGCACTATTATAAAGCTATGAGACATCTTCAAACATCTTGGCTTTGCGCAGTACTCTCCATCACGACGCTTTCCGCCTTACCCTTATCCGCATCGGCGCAATCCGCGCCAAAGCTGGCTGGGACCCATGGGGATTGGTCTGTTTATACACGTGGTTCCGGAGGGGATCGCATTTGTTATGTTTTGAGTGAGGCCCAGGCGAAATCTCCGAGCTCCGTGAAACATGGCGACATTTATTTTATGATCTCGAATTGGAAAAATGGCGCTGCGACGGAACAACCTTCTTTCATGGCCGGGTATGAGTTGAAGACAACGCGCGCGCCAAAAGCTCAAGTCGGGAGCACGGCTCTCACCATGTTTGCCGCGGATAATGAAGCCTTTATTTCCGAGAATACAGATGAGCGGAAACTCGTCGCCAAGATGCGCGCAGGGTCAACAATGACGGTCTCTGCTGTGTCCAAGCGCGGCACGCAAACACGCTATACATTCTCGCTCAAAGGCGTCACTGCCGCATTGAGGCAAGCCAAATCCGCTTGCAGATAACCCCTCGCAGAGCGTAGAGGGCGCGGCATGAGCATTGAACTTGGCATATTGGGCGCAGACGGGCGCATGGGCGCCGCCGTCATTCAGGCGATTTCCGACAGGTCAGATTTGCGTCTGGGCGCGGCTCTAACCGCACCAAGCAGCCCGCAGCTCGGGCAGGATGCGGGTGAGTTGGCGGGCGTCGACGCAATAGGTGTGAAATTGAGCGCGGGCCTGAAAGCCGGCTTGGATCAATGTGATGTTTTGATCGACTTTTCCGCGCCAAAGGCCGCCATTGACGCCGCCCTGATCTTGGCCGGAACCGGTCATTCCGGTCGATGCAAGGCGATGGTTTCCGGGACAACGGGCTTTACCCCGACAGAAGACCAAGCGCTCGAGGCTGCGTCTGAGAATATCGCGCTGCTACGCGCCGGCAATTTTTCTCCGGGCGTGACGGCATTGTCTGTTTTGGTTGAGCTGGCGGCCGAGAAGTTAAGCGAAGGCTGGGATATCGAGATCTTGGAAATGCATCACCGCCACAAAGTTGATGCGCCCTCCGGCACAGCGCTTTTGCTCGGCGAAGCCGCCGCCAAAGGCCGAGGGCTGGACCTGGACACGCAGAAAGTCCTTTCACGGGTGGGCGT
>CAYZGF010000367.1:0-408 GCA_964477595.1 uncultured Algimonas sp. | reverse complement strand
AAGATATTGGCTTTGCCGTTCTGCGTGGCGGAGGCGTGATTGGACATCATCAGGTAAAGCTCGCCAATCAACGCGAAATGATCACGCTCTCTCATGATGCCTTTGACAGGTCCGTCTTTGCAAGAGGCGCTGTATCCGCTGCGGTTTGGCTGGCGGAACAGAAGACAGGCCTTTATTCCATGCGGGACGTGCTCGGCTTTTAATTCCTAGGACTCGCACCTCCGCTCATGCTAACATCCTCTCAACCGTGAGGGGGCCAATGATAAAATTCTTTTCAGAGCTGAGGCGTAGAAATGTATTCCGTGTCTGCGGAACCTATGTCGTGGCAGCCTGGTTTCTGGTGCAAACGGCCTTCACGCTGGAAGGGGTCATGAATTTACCGGAATGGTTTGACGGTCTGGTGATGGC
>CAYZGF010000366.1:276-1864 GCA_964477595.1 uncultured Algimonas sp. | reverse complement strand
TCTCCACGCAGACCGTCTTGGGGTCGAGCACGAGGACGTTCATCGACAGCCAGACCGACGAGTAACAGAGCGGTGGTGGCGCGTTGTGGGCGGGTTGCGCGGCGTCGTGGATTTCCCAGCCATTGGCCTCGAACATCTCGATGATCTTGCGCTAGGATCTGTATTCCTCGCAACTGGCGGAGGGGGCGACCCACATGTGCCCAAACTCATAGCGCGCGAGGCGATAAAGACATATGGCCCCGTAACACTCATACAGTCCGAAGACTTAGCCGATGATGCCTTTATCGGCACAATAGGCAGCGTTGGCGCACCGACTGTTAGTTTGGAACTCCTGCCCTCCTTAGATGATGCAGCGAAGACATTAGATGCTTTTGAAAAATATGTAGGCCGCTCTATCGATGCCGTCGCGTCTTTTGAGATTGGCGGTGGCAACTCGCTCATTCCACTTGTGGCGGCGGCGGGCAAAGGCATTCCTGTTATTGATGGTGACGGGATGGGCCGCGCCCTGCCCGAGGCGCAAATGATGTCCTATGCCATTGCGGGTGTGAAACCGACCCCCGCTATAGCCTATGATTATGCAGGGAATACGGCCGTCTTCGAAGTTGCCACGACTGATATTTACGAGCGCCATATCCGCGCTTATTCCATGGCCGCTGGCGGGATGATTACGGCTGCAGAACATCCAATGACGGGACTTGAATTAAAGCGCTCCGTTATCCCAGGCACGCTCAGTTTTTCAATTAAGCTAGGGGAATGCTTGCGCGAAAATCGAGGCCAAGCCGATACGCTTTTAAAGCCGCTGCAAAAGATTTTTGAGAATTCCATCTACGGTGAGTGCCGCCAGATTTTCACCGGTAAAGTAATTGATAAAGCGACGCGCATTATTGGAGGTTATGATGTGGGTGAGGCAACGATTGAAGCCTTTGACGGTAAAGGTGATAATATGACCGTGAATATCAAGAACGAATATCTACTGGCTAAGCTAGGCGATAAAATCGCTGCGAGTGTTCCTGACCTCATTACGATAGTGGATTTCGAAACAGGCGCACCGATAAATGCAGAGCGTCTGCGTTACGGCCAACGCGTGTCAGTCTTTGCAACGGGCTGCCCAGAGTTCTACCGCAGCGACGCCGCGTTAAAGGTTGTCGCCCCGCGATGTTTTGGATTTGATATTGATTATGTGCCTTTGGAGCAGCTTTAATCCGCTAGGTCTCCCAAGGCCGCTTTTAGGCCATCCAGCTTATTCCCATATTTTTTCCACCGCCCGATGGAGCCGGAATAAAGCGGCTGTCGAACCTGAACGGAACTGGCTGTCGCGACGGGCGCTGCGTTTTCATGGAAACGCATGCAGGCGTCCTCCCAATCTAGTCCGCAAAAATTGAGAAGCCGCCGGGTCTGATTTTCCTGGTCAAAGACGATGTCTTCATAGCGCACTTCCATAAACCGATCAGAGGGCAAAACGGTTCGCCAATGCGTCATCAAACTATCAAACTGACGATAAAACCAAGCCGTGTCTTCAAAGTCTAACGTGTAATTATAATATGAATACTGCGTTGCAAAAAGTTGCCGAAAATTTGAAAGGCAGCTA
>CAYZGF010000366.1:0-266 GCA_964477595.1 uncultured Algimonas sp. | reverse complement strand
TGGCCCCGCGCCGTAGCGCGATGATACGGGCATTGGGTAAGGCCCGGTGAATAAGTCCGGGATAGAAACAATTCAGCGGCATTTTATCGACCATAAAGTCTGACCCTTGCGCGCGATCTTTAGCGGCTTCCAAATATCCTCGACCTATCTCATTAAGCGTGTTGGCCGGAAAATTCGCCGCAATGTCAAAAGTCTCGCTGTCCATCGCCAGGTTGGACGGTGATTTTGACGTAATTTTAGTCAACTCCGAAAAAATACTTAATTCG
>CAYZGF010000365.1:0-1887 GCA_964477595.1 uncultured Algimonas sp. | reverse complement strand
AGCCCCAGATCTGTTGTTGCGCCACTGGCGACATTGGTTGCATCATATTGGTTCATGATATCTCCTTTAATACCTTAATTCGCCGTTGCGACGACGTTTTCCCTTATATAGTCCTATTTACGACCGAATACAAACATTCCTCTCCTATATAAAACTTAAGGTAAAGCTATGGAACTCCGAAATCTCGGACGCACAGATATAAAAGTGACCTCTGTCTGCCTAGGAACCATGACATGGGGTGAGCAAAACACGGAATCCGAAGCGCATGAGCAGCTTGATTATGCTTTGGACCGCGGAATCAATTTCATCGATACGGCGGAAATGTATCCCGTGCCGGGTCGCGCCGAAACACAGGGGCGAACGGAAAGTTACGTTGGATCATGGATCGCTGATCGAAAGAACCGGGATAAATATATCATAGCCTCAAAAGTCACGGGCCGGTCCGGAATGACATGGACGCGCGACGGCGATGTACCAATGACGCGACATACATCAGCCCAAATCGATGAGGCGGTTGAGAAATCGCTGCGTCGATTACAAACGGATTATATTGATCTCTACCAGCTCCATTGGCCGGATCGCAATATGCCGGGTTTCGGATTTGACAGCTATTATGACTATGATGCGGAAGACATGACGCCGATGGAAGACATCCTTGGCGCGCTCTCGCGCCATGTTGAAAAAGGAAATATCCGGCACATTGGCATCTCAAATGAGACCGCTTGGGGGACTATGAAATTCATTGAACTTGCGGAAACGTTGGGTCTGCCGCGCATGGTTTCCAATCAATGCGTTTATAATCTGATCGCGCGGAGATTTGATTATGATCGGGCCGAGATTGCTATGCGTGAGAATGTAGGGCTGCTGGCGTACTCACCTTTGGCAATGGGCGTGCTGACAGGAAAATATGATGAGGGCGGATCGCCTCAAGGGTCTCGCGGTGACCTGTTCCCACAATTTATGACCGGTTGGCAGAATGCCAAAGCGGCCTATTTGGACTGTAACACAACCGCTCGAAAATTGGGTCTGACGCCAACTCAATTTGCGTTGAAATTCGTCGAAACCCGCGAATTTTTGACCAGCAACATAATCGGCGCGACATCTGTGGAGCAGCTCAAAGAGAACATAGACGCGCATGAGGTTGACTGGACGGATGAGATGGAGCGTGAGGCGCACCGCATTCACCAAACCTATCGCTGCCCCGCCAGCCGCTAGGCCCTAAGGATTTATGAAATTATTCGCAGCCATATTTCTTCCTGAAAAAATCGCGGGCGATGTTGTCCGTGAACAAAAGGGTGTCTCAGGTGCGCGCTGGGTGAGTGCGGAGAAACTACATATTACTTTGGCTTTTTTCGGGGATGTGGACGCGGATCATGCAGAATTGCTTGACCATGAAATCGGGACTCTTCGAATGGGAAGTTTCGAGCTTAATCTGGGAGGTGGCGGTCATTTCGGTAAGACAGAACCGCATTCTATTTGGGCAGGCATATCACCTTCGAATGAATTGACCCGGTTAAATCAACATTGTCGTCATGCGGCCCGACGAGCGGATATCCAGATGGAAGCCCGGAAATATAGCCCGCATGTAACAATGGCCTATATGAAACCCCGCTCACCTCTCGACCGCATAATCTCGTTCGAGCAGCGCATGGCGGATTGGTCCACGCGGCCTTTCCTTGTTGATCGATTTAGTCTCGTTTCCAGCCACACGAAGAAACGCGGACCAAATCTTTACCGCGAAGAAGCCGTCTTTCCTTTGTTGGGAGAGGGCGTCACGCCCTAGCGCACTTCACGGCTTGACCCTTTTTACGGGTGAGGCTACACGCCCGCTTCCCAATGACGTGCCCAGATGGCGGAATTGGTAGACGCGCTAGCTTCAGGTGCTAG
>CAYZGF010000364.1:0-1927 GCA_964477595.1 uncultured Algimonas sp. | reverse complement strand
CCACGCACAACCGCGTAAGAATAATGGTAATACCCACCGCCATTCGCACAACTGCCCATAGAGATGACGTAGCGCGGATTTGGCATTTGGTCGTAAACCTTGCGAAGCGCAGGTGCCATCTTATTGGTCAGCGTTCCCGCAACAATCATCACATCAGACTGACGGGGGGACGCACGCGGCGCAAAGCCAAACCGTTCAACATCATAACGCGGCATAGACGCCTGCATCATTTCAACCGCGCAACAGGCCAGACCAAATGTCATCCACATCAATGAACCCGTCCGCGCCCATGTAATCAGATCATCAGACGCCGCCGTGATAAACCCTTTATCAGCCAGCTCATTTGACAGGCCCGTAAACCCAACATCATGGGTTTTCGGATCATAGGCCGGTGTGCCAATATCGCCATTTGGATTTACGAGAACCATAAGACTACTCCTCTATTCCCAATCCAGCGCGCCGATTTTCCATGCATAAGCGAGGCCAGCGGCCAGCTCTGCCAAGAAAATCATCACAACCAACCAACCCTGCCACGTAATCGTGTCGAGCGTCACCGCATAGGGAAACAGGAAGGCCACCTCGATATCGAAGATAATAAAAAGAATGGCGACAAGATAAAACCGCACATCGAACTTCATCCGCGAGTCGTCAAAGGCGTTAAAGCCGCACTCATATGTCGAGACCTTCTCCGCATCCGGATCCTTGGGAGCAATGACGGCCGGCACTAAAAGAAAGAGAAGTGACAACACAGTCGCTATCCCGAAAAGGATCACAACAGGCAAATATTCCAGCAGGAAATCAGACATGGGACTCGCAAGCTAAAGCGCAGACTCACAAGGGTCTGCCATCGGCCCGTGTCTATTGACGTGGCCCCGCCAATGCAACGGGCAATCTGACGCAAATGTGAGTGTTTTTCAGTGAGGTTAAGGCAGGTTAAAGGTCTGATATTGCGCACATATTTGAGAATGACTTGCAAGTGCATTTTTGTAAACAATACAACTGAGGCATCACTCTAAACCCTACTCTCAAAATTAGCTAATTATTGAAAAGCTCAAACCGCTGGCGTAACCTAATGAAAAGGGCGACATTATGAAACTCAACACACTAGCAGCCAGCATTACGTTCATGGTTTTTATTCCATGTTCAACCTTCGCCCAAGATGATCTCTTCACCATCGACAAATCTGAAGTCGAGTCCTCTTGGAACGATGATAAGCTGGACACGGATGTTTCTAAAATCGCAGTCCCCTCACTCCTAAACGGCCCAACAACGCTCGTCATGACGCAAGCGGGATTTGACACGTTTGAACAGGAAGCTTTGAAACTATCGCAAACAGGCCCAGATGGGACCTCAACCCGAGCCGGAAACATGCTCATCTCAATGGGATTTCAAGGCCATGTTAGAAATGCAGCACCACCAGCTTGGTTTGAGATTTATTATCCGGGCGGAGACGTGAAAGACCTCAGCGCAGCACGTCCAGAGAAACAAAATGGGAGTTCCGGAAAACTGGAAGGGAAAGGGTTCACACCAGACGGATATTTCGTCGCTGATCACGTTGTAAATGAAATCACCTACGCTCGTTATTATTTTAGAATTATTAAAGACGGACGTTCATATTTCCAACCCGTGAACAATTTGGACCCCGCAAGGAAAACTGTAACCCTCTGGCAAAAGGTCAAAACCAACGTCGATGCCACCACGCAAAATCAAGCAAGAACAGCACAGATAGAGGCAGAACGCCGCGTGCGGGCCGAACAGGCGGAACAGAACCGCGCAGATACATCCCTCCAGTCTTCGAATAATCAAATCTCGACCTACTCCGCCCCGAAACCCAAATTCTTCACCGGTGATTTTGGTCGAGCCCCCCTCTCAAAAGAAATGCAAGAAATCGTCGATGCAGGCAAAGGTCAGGTTGAAGGCGTCTATG
>CAYZGF010000363.1:821-1955 GCA_964477595.1 uncultured Algimonas sp. | reverse complement strand
CAGCAACACGGCCGCAATTGAGAAGAGCCTTGAGAGCTTGCAGGATGTGGAACAGGGTCTCGCCGCTGTCGCTGCTTTGCCCGATATGTTCTTAGCCAAAGATGAGAGTTTTGCGGCGTCCGGCGGTGCAGCCGTCTTTGGCGATGAACTTGGCTTTGGCGGAACGATAGCCATCCGCGGAAATGAGCGCTGGTCCTTCGGTGCCAGCGCCGCATTCGGCGGAGACGAGGCCACAGGCAAGGTACAGGTCCGCTGGGCGCGGTAGTTAAACAAGACTATAAAATAAATACCCTAAAATGGCTCTCATATGGGGCCATTTTTCTTTTTCAGAGACACAAATTTCGAGGTCAGTCAGCGCAAACAAAATCCACAATCGCGTCCCCCACCTGTTCGGGTGCCTGTAAGAAAACGAGCTGTCCGGCCTGTTTAACGGGTAAGATGTGATAGCGCTCAAACCGATCGGACATGGCTCGTGCAAATTGCGGCTTAAAAACAGGGTCTTCCAATCCCTGCATCACTGTCAGATCAAGACCACACGCCGAAAAATCATTTTCCCAATCATAATGAATCAACGGCAATTCCCGTTCAAAGGTCTTTGACCCATGTACCGTTAGCATCTTGCTGGAAGCCACCATTAATGAAAGGGTCGACAAAGTCTGCAATGTTGCACGATCCGTATCGCAATTTCCGTAGATCTTGCGCACCATATAGCTCGGTCCATGCTTCAATACTTGACGAAAACCGGCCTGTAGAGCGAGATTAGCAATTTGCGGGGCTTGTTTTTGTAGCGTCAGTAAGACGCGCGAATTGATCGGCAGTTCATCCAACCGCTCTTGCTTAAAAATAGGTACACAACCGCCAATCACCATTAAACGCGAGAAAACATCCGGATCGCGCCTGGCCTGATAGACAAGCGGTACAAGTCCCGAAATTAAACCAATAGCCGGTATGGGGCCGAGTCCCAGATGTTCAAGCAATGTGATATTGATATGTCGGGCCGCATCCAGCGCCGTCATAGATTCAAACCTGTCCGTATGGCCAAAACCCGCCCGGCAAGGCACGAAGAGCTTAATGCCTGATTGGGAGAGTTTTTCTTGGGTCAGCGGGTGCAGGACATAACCCGTGATGGAACCG
>CAYZGF010000363.1:0-811 GCA_964477595.1 uncultured Algimonas sp. | reverse complement strand
CCATAAATGTGTAGGCAATTTGCCGTCCCTGTGCGTCCCGGATAATGCGTTCCTTCCCCAAGGGATCTTGCCAGTCCGAAACGCGTCCTTGCAGGTTCCGCCTTTGACTGGATGACATCAAACTCAACAATTTTTGAAGCTGGGCCTGATTTGAAACGCCTGTCTTGGCAAAGATGGATTTGAGTTGTTTCCGAATTGTTGCCGTAGACGTCTGTCGGGACCGGGCAATGGTTTCCGTATTACCGCTTTGTAAAAAGGCGCGCGAGACGGCGATTTCCCCTTGAGTCAGCGCGAAAGAGTGTTTCAGCGCGGCTTCCGTATCGTCGGACCAAGTCTGGCGCAACGCGCGTATGATGAAAGGTACATCACCTTGATAGCCGGAGGAAACGGGATAAATTTCTGCCAGGCCTTCGCCCGACATGCCACTCTCCGCTTCATCAGTTTCTGACCAGACCGTGAGGATTTGCGGTTTCGCAGCCTCACCTCGACGTGTGGCCGCGCGAATCTCTTTGAACTGTATGATGCTGTCCGGGCGCATCCAATCAAAGGACGTACGTTCTCCCGAAACGACACCCCATTCCGCTTGCGCCGCAATGTTGGATTCAATCACGAGACCGCCGGAGGCAATGGCCACGCATGGCACGCTGGAGCGCTGAATTTCAGACACAATCGGATCAACCGCGTCCGGCGGAGACAGCACGGAAAACAGCGATTTTGCCCGCTGCACATGATGTTGCAATCGGCCAAGCAAAGAGTTGGCCCGTCGAGGTTCATAAAGAATATCCCGATAAATATCCCAGACATCAATGAT
>CAYZGF010000362.1:0-1965 GCA_964477595.1 uncultured Algimonas sp. | reverse complement strand
CCCCGCATTTGGCTTACGCCAATTGCTCGGCTCTGCGGCGATGGTTTTTGAAGAAGCGGCCCGTCTGTCCTACGAGTTAAGGCAACTCTGGCCTCACGCATCGGCTCTCACTCCAAAAGTCCCGCACTGTCCGGCGTGTCACCACCGGATGCTCAGACCCACTGTCTCTCAAACGGTAAATGACGTCTCACCTGTCCCGTGTCTGAAAGAACATCTGCAATATATCACAGCTTTGGTAAGTGAGGATTATTCTCTTTGGATTTGCGGTAGAGTATTGAAAATAAGCGGTTTTCAATTTTTCGAATTCGGGATATAGTTTGTGCACCACCTCTTAATTGGAAATTCTCATGGAACACATCGACGTCTATTGGTCCTTTCGGAGTCCTTATTCCTATCTCGCGACACCGGAACTGATGAAAATTGCTGAGGATTATGATGTTGAGATGAACCTGCGGGTCGTCTTGCCGATTGCTGTCCGGTCAAAGGCAGCCTTGTTCGATGCGTCAAATCGAAAACCTGCCATGTATATCCTAATGGATAGTATGCGCCGCGCTGAATTTTTGGGGATGCCCTTTGCCTTTCCAACAAATCCTGATCCTGTGAAGCAGGACTATCAAACGTTCCAAGTGGCAGAGGATCAACCGCTCATCAAACATCTGGCCAAACTCGGGGTTGAAGCCCAGCGGCGAGGTAAGGGCCTGGCTTTTGCCAAAGAAGTCTCTCATCTGATATTCGGTGGGACGGATCATTGGGATCAGGATGATCACTTGGTGAAAGCCTCAGCGGCGGCAGGGCTCGATCTCGCAGATATGGAAGCGGCGATCAAAGCGGGTGATCATCTTGAAGAGGTGGAACGCAATCATCAGGCTCTCGAGGCTGCCGGACATTGGGGCGTGCCGACAATGGTCGTCAAAGGTGAGCCCTTTTTCGGGCAAGACCGGATTGAAACCCTGCGTTGGCGTCTGGATGGATTGGGATTGCGCAAGACAAATTAGGCGCAACCCCGTCAGGTTTAAAATTTAAATTTAACGGATGTCGTGGCCGCTGTCGCTTTCAGATAGGTCGAACTGTTAAATCGATCCGCATGGTCCGGACGTTGGACGCGCGGTCCATAATTGACATCGATGTTAGAGAAACGATGCTGAATAATGTCCTCAGAAACCCCGAATTTGATAGGGCCGAGAAGCGTGAGTTCAATATCTTGATAGGACTCTCTCATATAATCACGCTGTTCCAGATCGAAATAAGTCGACGCCGTTTGTAATCTGTTCGCATTGTGGAAGGCACTCACTTGGCTGACCGCCTCGCTTTGCAGGGATTGAGCGCTCGTGTTTTGAGCAATTGTGTCCTCTGCAAAGGCCGTTGTTGCGCTTAAAAAGCTTAATGCGAGTATGCTGATAGGGCTGATTATTTTCGTAAACATGATGATATCCTATGCGGGTAGAGCAATGAGAGCTGTCTCATTTTTGCGTTTGAAATTTAATGCGGATGAAACCGCGTTGAGAATGAAGAGTAAGACGGCCGCGCCGAAAAGGCCGTGCCCAATACCGGGAACATTAATGCCCAACCAAGGTGAGAGGTGGAAACCAATGGCGCCGATCAGCAAACCCGCGGCAGATAGATTTGCGAGCTTCCGACTGGTCAGTGAAGGTACAAAAAACAGCGCTGCTGTGACGAGTTCTGCGACACCGGTCAGGCGGCGAATGATGGGTTCGAATAGGTCAATTCCGGACCGCGATGCGATGATTTCAAACACATCATTTGTGGCGCCGAACTTCTGAGCGCCAAAGAATAAGAATCCTGCGCCCAAGGCATATGGCAGGGTTTTGGAAAGCGTTTTCAGTTTCATTTTATCTCTCTCTATTTAATGGACCGATTGGTACATTACAGGTTAAATTTTTTAGCGGCCCTTGTTTTCTACTGTTCGATCAGATCGCTTGATGTCTGGATACAGTAATAAACCAA
>CAYZGF010000361.1:0-1973 GCA_964477595.1 uncultured Algimonas sp. | reverse complement strand
GATTGCTCTCTGTTCACGGGGAGCAATGGAAGCGCCAGCGCAAGGCCGTCGCGCCCATGTTTCGCAAACGCCATATGGAAGACCTCGCGCCATTAATCGCGACGACGCTGGATGAATTTTGTGCGGGGTTGGATGCGCAGCCTGACATCGAGTTAAATGCGGCCATGGCGGAGCTGACCTTTGATGTGTTGGCCAAAGCTTTGCTCGGCGATCCGCAGGGCCTTGATGGGGAAAAGCTGAAATATGCGACGCGAAACATGGTCACAAGTGCGGGGACGTTGCGCCCTGATGATTTGTTGCCATTCCCGGCCTGGGTGCCGCGTCCGATTTCCCCGAAGGGATCACGCGCGTTAAAGCGGTTAAAAAAAGCCGCCGATGAATTGATCGCAGAGCGAAAGGTCAATCCGGTTGAGGATGATTTAGTGAGCCTACTCATCGCGGCGCGAGACCCGAAAACGGGTGAGGGACTGTCCGCCCGGGAACAGCGTGATAATCTGATTGGGTTTTTCATCGCGGGACATGAAACAACGGCGCTAACCCTGACATGGGCGCTCTATCTCGTCGGGATGCATAAGCCGACGGCGGACCGCATTCGCGCCGAAGTGCTGGAGGTCTGCGGGCCGGACGGCAATGTCGCTTATGACCAAATGGCGGAGCTGAAATTCACCCAAGCCGTGATTGATGAAACCATGCGCCTCTATCCGCCCGCGCCCATGCTGAACCGATTATGCCAGAAAGACACGGTCGTGTCGGGGCGGGAGATCAAGGCGGGGGACAGCTTTCTGCTTTGCAATTACGTCATGCACCGCACGGAACGGCTCTGGGACAATCCGCTCGCCTTTGACCCCGACCGCTTCCTGCGTGACCCAAGCCTTAAAGCCAAAGGCGCACCCTATATGCCTTTTGGCGCAGGCCCGCGCATCTGCGTCGGAGCAGCCTTCGCAACAATGGAAGCGGTGATGTCATTGGCACGATTGGTGAGGGATTATGACGTCCAAGTGCCTGAAGATTGCTATCCTAAGCCTCTGATGACAGTGACTTTAAGACCCGAAGGCGGCGTGCCTGCGCAGATGGTGAAAACATGATTTCTGTGGCACTTATTCAGGCAATATCGTTCCGCAGGAATCTTGGATAACGTAACGGATATTGGTCACAACATCTTTTCGCTCAACAGCTTTCTGGTCTCTTATCGCGGGGTTGTATTTCCATTTTTCCAGCGAACGAATGGAACTGTCTCTGAATCTTTCATCTGTGCAGTAACCAACTCGGATATTCTTGGGGGTTCCGACTTTCGAGACATCAAATTTTAGCACGCAATGCCCGCTCTTATTGCCTTGTAGTGCGGCTTGCGAAAAGATGGGAGGGATGCGAACGAGCGGTTGTGCATCCCGATCCGCTTTATCGGCGGGAGACGGTAACGGAGCTTCGAGCTCGGCCAGCAAATAAGGCCCCTCATTTTTGTTCAAACGGTCCAATGCGATCAACCTTTTAACGTCGGCACGCATCGCTTGGCCGTCCTGCAATTGCCGATTGGCTGCAAGACGTGTGCGCAAGAATTTTGTTTCCGCCTCAGGCGTCAAATCAAATGTTTCAATCGCTGCAGTAGTTTGCGCGACGGCCAGACGCGCATTTTTGTCCTGATCAGGTCCGGTATAGAAAGATGGCAGGGAGTCATAGGCTTTCGAGGCTTCAATAGAGCCAAAATTAACAACTTGTCCGCCACCCAAACTTTTGTCGATGCAATCGGATCCCAATGTAGCGCAGGATGAAAGGAAAAGCGTTGTTGCGCCAAAAAGAAATAGGTTTTTCATGGAAGACTCACTGCGTAAAGCTGTAGCTTATGCTCGTAGATATAAGACTGCAACTCCGACGATAGGTTAGCTGTTCCTCTCAATATAGCGCGAGGAATTTTTGTAAGACTGTAAGCCGTTATGGGTTTTGCACGATTGGTTCGGGAATTATGACGTGCGGAT
>CAYZGF010000360.1:0-1975 GCA_964477595.1 uncultured Algimonas sp. | reverse complement strand
TGCAATTATCCGCTTTGTCGCGCACAACTTCCATCTCATATTCTTTCCATCCCAAAAGGCTCTCATCGACGAGGACTTCATTGGTCGGGGATGCAGCGAGACCGGAGCGAACAATCTCTTCAAATTCCTGTTGGTTATATGCCACACCGCCGCCCGTGCCACCCATGGTAAATGCGGGGCGAATAATCGCCGGTAGACCTGTTTCGGGTAGTTTGCGCACCGCCTCTGCCACGCCTTCGGCAATATTTGCTTCGCCATGTTCATTGACGGGCGCTGTGATGATTGTTGCGCGCGGATTTT
The DNA here is from genome assembly GCA_964477595.1 of uncultured Algimonas sp. GTDB lineage: Bacteria > Pseudomonadota > Alphaproteobacteria > Caulobacterales > Maricaulaceae > Litorimonas. The sequence goes on along the minus strand of CAYZGF010000360.1, from coordinate 1,675 downwards.
CCAAGCCGATCTTCGTCATGGCCGCCGCGAAACGTTCACGCGACTCAGCTTTATCGATGACATCTGCTTTCGCGCCGCTCATCTCAACGCCGTGTTTTTCCAGCGCGCCCATTTGTTCGAGCGCAAGAGCGGTATTGAGGGCTGTCTGCCCACCCATCGTTGGCAGCAGCGCATCAGGCTTTTCAATCGCGATAATTTTTTCAACGATTTCGGGCGTGATCGGCTCGACATAGGTCGCATCCGCCATACCCGGATCGGTCATAATCGTAGCCGGGTTAGAGTTGACCAAAATGACGCGATAACCTTCATCGCGAAGCGCTTTACATGCCTGAACTCCGGAATAGTCAAACTCACAGGCTTGCCCAATAATAATAGGACCCGCCCCAATAATGAGGATGGAATTGATGTCGGTACGTTTAGGCATGGAATCGACTCTGTTTCGCGCGGAAAAGCAAATTGCCTCGCCATAATGAAGCACGCCTATTGGTGCAAGGCGTATGGCGGGCGAAACTGCGGTAAATTTGGGGATAGGCTCTTATTTTTCACGCTTGTCCAAAACATAGTCGTGTTTCAGCTTGGACATAGGCTTTGCAGACGTTAGTCTAATCCAAAGCTAGAGGTCCGATCATGGTATATCGCAGACAATATGGGTCCAGGCGTCCCGTCCGACGCTCACGTCAAGGCATGAGCCAGTTAGGGGGAGGACGGTCCCTCCGGCGTCGCGGCGGCTTTCGGTGGCAGATCATGCTGCTCTTCGCCATTGGGGCGGGTATTTATTATTTTATGAATCAGGAGACGGTTCCGCTCACAGGGCGCAGTCAGCTTCGGACAATGGAGCCTGCGCAGGAAATGGCGCTCGGTCTGCAATCATATCAGCAGATTTTAAGCGATTCCCGCGTTGTGTCTGCGGATGAACCTGTCGTGCAAGCTGTCCGCCAAATTGGCGAGCGATTGAAACGGGCTGCCGCACCTGAGGACCCGGGCTTTGAATGGGCCTTTAATGTCATTGATAGCGATCAAGCCAATGCCTTCGCTCTTCCTGGCGGATATACGGCAATCTATACAGGTTTAATCCCAATTGCGGCAAATGAAGACGGGATCGCCGTCATTATGGGGCATGAAATCGGACATGCTCTGGCGCATCACGGCGCGGAACGCATGGCCCAACAAAATATGCAGCGCATTGTCGGCGCCGGCGTGTCTTTAGGCGCAGGCGGCATGGATATGGGCGCGCAGCGCGCCGTCATGGGAATTTTTGGCGGGATCAGTCAATATGGCTACGCCCTGCCCTTTTCGCGTAAACATGAAAGCGAAGCGGATTATATCGGCCTCGTCCTTGTAGCACGTGCCTGTTACGACCCACGCGAGGCGCCCCGCCTCTGGGAACGTATGGGCGCAAATGGCGGCGCGGCTCCGCCCGAGTTTCAATCCACGCATCCGAGCCCTGAAACGCGTGTCGCTGACTTCGAGCGCTGGATGCCGGAAGCTATAAAGATTTATAATCAGAATTGCCCGACGAAGATATAGATGCGTTGACGAAAATTTCGAGAATGACCGTTAGAGGTTTAACCGACTTTGAAATCATCACCGCAATCTCCGCACCAACACAAAGGCCGTTACATGACCGATCTTGTTCTCGTCACCGGCGTGTCCGGCTTCATTGCCAGCCATGTCA
>CAYZGF010000359.1:0-1987 GCA_964477595.1 uncultured Algimonas sp. | reverse complement strand
CGTTCCGCGGCTTGGCACTCGGCCAGCGTCCGCTTTAACATACGCAGACCCCATATATCGAGTTGCATGGAAAATGATCTTTCCTGCATCGCAAAGACAGGCGGGCGCAGTGACTTCATCGCCTGACCTTTTGGCAGGCCGCCATTCATAGCAATTGACGCCTCAGTCAGGCGCAGGATTTGACGCTGCAATCCGAATAAAATGCCGATGGGACTGACCTTGCCTGCCACAGCGCGGCGGTAACTCGCATCCATTGCATCGACCTGTCCGGAGAGCGCTTCCGTGACGATGGTATCAATTGACGCCGATTGCCCGCCCGCCGCGATGGTTTGGATATCTTGCAGTGAAACGACCGCGCCTTCCACGCTGCCATAGCCTTTATAAAGCGCCATTTTCTCAATCTCGCCCGATGCCAGGGCGTGATCCCCTTCCAGAAGGGGTAACCAATTTTCCAAAGCTTCGGGTGTGATCGTAATCTTCAACGCATTCAGCCCGTCCCGCACTTGCCCGCGCAAATCATTGGCATTGGCGGCGTAACAGCCAATGGCCGCAAAATGTTTCGACGCCTCAACCGCTTTGCGAATGGCGGAGCGCGGCGTCATATCGCCCGCTTCGATGATTAGTTTGGCCTCCGCGCGGGAGGGGTCCGCATCAAACCCTTTAATGAGTTTCGCAATCGCCGCCGCTTGGCGTTCATGGTCAAGGCGCAGGCGGACCAAACGCCCACCGCCCAGCAAGCTCATCGCGCTCATCTCATCGGCTAACTTTGCAGGATCACCTGTTAAATCATCTGCGGTGATGAGGGTGGAGCCAAAGGTCGGATCGACATCCGGTACAAAGACAGCAGACAAAGCTGCCCCGCGGGATTTGACGCGCCCCCGATCCGGCCCAAACAGCAAGACGCCAATAATGTCAGCCGGAGGCGCGCTCAGAAATCTGTTTTGGCGCGCGCCTGTGATTTTCATTTTTTATCGTCACGCGCAAAATATTGTGCGAGCTGAATGACGAGCTTATCCGCGGTCTCTTTTGAGGATTGTTCCACACCCACATTATCGGCTGTGATGACGCCATAGGGTCCGGCAGGTGCGCCAAATGTGACGGTGGAAACTGAACGGCCTTTTTCCAGAGTGTCACCTGTTTTACTGTCGAGCAAAACCCAGCTCGCAGTGACAGAAATATCATAACGCGACGCGACATCGGCATTGGTCAGACCCAAACGACGCCGACGATAGGTCGGGGTGATTTCCAGCGTATAAGGTGCGGTCTCATTTCGGGTCCCGATCCTGTCGCGCAGGCGTTGGGTCACAAAGAACCCGGCCTGATTATCGACTACGCTGGAGCCCTTTATCATTTGCACATCAATATTGGCGAGTGGCGCAGCCGCGCCCGATGCGCCGTGCATGGGCGTGAAGCCGCAAGCGGACAGCAGAAGGACGAAAGGTATCAAAAACGCGCGCATCATTTGGCCACTATATTCACGATACGGCCCGGCACAATAATGACTTTCCTTACGGTTGCGTCACCGATTGATCTTTGCACGGCTTCATCAGCAAGGGCGAGTTTTTCAATCTCGTCTTTAGCTATGTCCTTGGCGATGTTGAGTTCACTCCGGCGCTTACCGTTCACTTGCAAGGGCAGGGTGATCGTGTCGTCAACGAGCATAGCCGGATCAACCTCAGGCCATGGCGCGTGATAAACGAGTCCGTCTCCGCCCAATTTGGACCAGCACTCCTCGGCCAGATGCGGCATGAAGGGTGCGATGGCGCGGATCAGAATGCCGAGGGCCTCCAATCGCGCCGCGTCTTGGCCTTTATATTTACCCAGCGCATTGGTCAGCTCATAAATCTGCGCGACGGAGGTGTTGAAACGGAAGGCTTCAATACCTGCTGTAATATTTTCCAGCGCACGGTGGGCGAGCTTGCGTAAGTCCAACGCATCACCTGAGGCATCCGCTGCAATAGACATAGGGCCGCCATCGGCCGTCGTG
>CAYZGF010000358.1:0-1997 GCA_964477595.1 uncultured Algimonas sp. | reverse complement strand
TGAGAGATGTGCGCCAAGCCGTTCGGCCAAAGCCATAATTGTAACGGTCGGATTGGCCCAACCACCCGTCGGAAAGACGCTGCTGCTCGCAATGTAGAGATTCGGGCTTTCGTGAAGCTTGCAATCGGCATCTACAACACTTGTCTTTATATCTGTTCCCATCCGTGTGCCGCCCATATGGTGATACCCACCAATAGAATGCGCCGAGATCAAAGGATCAAAATGCCAAATTTGCTCCGGATCATTCAACCATGATGCGGGAAGCACATGACCCCAGCCGAGACGCTGAAACTCGCCACCCAAAGTTTCCATAAGAACGCGAACGCTACGCTTATCGAGATCATTCAAACGCCACTGAAAATTCAGACGGCGTAGTCCCAACGTGTCTGTCTCGTCCGATAATGTTAAACGACTATCCGGATTGGGCGATTGTTCAGCGCGGATCACGGCGTAGAGGCCATATTTATCCGCTTTCCGGTGCAGCTTATGAACCGTTGGCCAAGGATCCGTCCATTCACGCCCCTTAATACCTATTCCTTTTAGGTTTTTATAGAATGAGCGCCAAAATTTCGTACTGGGCAGATCATGTTTCAACTTGTCTTTGGTCGCTCGAAAGGCTCCCATTTGCAGCCCTTCATGACGCCTTGGGGCAAAACTCAAAGATGAATTGAGAATAGATGTTTCTCGCTGCAATGCCTCTGACGGTCGCAAGTAAGCTGCATATCTGAGACTTTTCACGCGCAAAGCCCGTGGGACGGCGCGAATAGCTCTCGCCATATTCGTTGGTACAATATGCCCGCCCCGCGCGTGAGGGTGTTCCATAAAATATCGACCAAGTTGATCATTCGCATTTCCCAATCCACTGGCCCGTGCGGGAACGCCGCCCATGAGAAGTCGAACGGTCTCCATGGCGCCTGCCGCCAGAACGAACCTCTTCGCTTTGACCCGTACTGTCTTACCTGAAAGACTTGTAAACCGAGCTGACTTCACGACTCCGGTTTCAGAAACATCCATCTCTACGAGATTAGCCTCAAGCAATGTTCGGACACGTTGAAGTTCTCCCCTTCGCGGGTTCGTAAAACGTTCCCCATTTTCATCAAAACACCAGAGACCTGCCTCCAGTTTTTTGGAATCAAATGGAGGTTTTGTTTTTTTCAACTCATCCCACAGCCTTCCGCCTCCCGGACGTTTTAGACCGAGGGAGGCGAAGGCCTGATCATAAAATGGGTCTAAATCTGATTTTGATATCGGCCATCCGCTATGCGGGACATAATCCCGCTTTTCAAAATCGATCGGGTCCAACTCCGCACATCGCCCGCCCCAAATAGCCGCCGTCCCGCCGAAAAGACGGAGCCGAGCCGTGTCCAAATCATAATAAGTCTCACCGGAATTTTGCCCTCTAGCCAGCTTTTGAGTCTCAGGGTCAAAATCTCGCTTACCGCTTTCGCAAAGCAAAACATCTATGCCATTCCGCGCTAAAGACATCGCGAGCGTCTGTCCGGCTACACCTGCCCCGACAATGCACACATTACAGTCCAAGCAATGGCCGTTTTCTAAGTCTTTTGAATTTATCAGCACCACCCCCTGATAAGAGGACAAGCGAAACCCCACAATTCAAACCTTGTTAAAATAGCTTAACCTCGATCAACCTCACCAAATGAGACATTCGAAATATTTTCTGCGAATAATTCTCAAAAAGCTTCTTGCAACTCATTCTCAAAAGCGTTAGCGCAAACTCAGTTAATGAGAACTATTCGCAAGAAAGAGGTGAGATGATTTTACAAACCCGCGCCAGTGTCCTTTGCGATCTCCTCGCGACTGAAAGTGGATCAACTCCACATTTGGAAGCTGTGAAAGATGCTTTAATTCTGGCGCGAGCGACAGCCTTCACACCTCCTGAATCAGCGACGGTCAGTAATGACCGGACCACCCTACCCCACCAAAAAAGATAAATTTATGCCCCGTACATCCCTTCTAAACGCCTCCGCACTATTACT
>CAYZGF010000357.1:0-2020 GCA_964477595.1 uncultured Algimonas sp. | reverse complement strand
TCCAAAAAGCGAAAGCCTGCTGCGCGGGCCAAGATATCTATGACGCGAAACGTGTGGCGGAAGAGCATGACTTCCCGCATTACGTCTTGGATTATGAAAGCAGCTTTCGTGAGCAGGTAATTGAAGACTTTGCCGACACCTATCTAAAAGGTGCCACGCCAATCCCCTGCGTGCGTTGTAATCAGACCGTAAAGTTCAAAGATTTGTTGCAAGTCGCGCGTGATCTCGGCGCGGACTGTATGGCGACGGGTCATTATATCAAAAGGGTTGAAGGCGAGAATGGTCCCGAGCTTCACCGCGCCTATGATGGTGGAAAGGACCAATCCTATTTCCTCTTCGCCACAACGCGCGAGCAATTGGATTTCCTACGCTTCCCGCTGGGCCATATGGATAAGACGGAAACACGCCGCCTCGCCGTAGAGCTTGGGCTGAATGTCGCCAGTAAACCTGATAGTCAGGATATATGTTTTGTCCCGACCGCAAAATATACGGAAGAGATTGAGAAAATTCGCCCGGAAGCGGCGAAGCCCGGCGACATTGTGCATATGGACGGAACAGTCCTCGGGCAGCATCGCGGCGTTATGTATTATACCATCGGACAAAGACGCGGTCTTGGTTTGGGCAATGATACCGGTACCGATCCACTCTTCGTCGTGGGCATCGATGCGGACGCAAAGCAAGTTATTGTCGGGCCACGGGACGCGCTGGAACGCGATACACTTTGGCTGGAAGATATGAACTGGCTGGGGGAAGGCCAATTTGGTGCACATCTGGACGGAACGAAAATCCGCGTGAAGGTTCGCTCAACCCGCCCGCCTGCGCCGGCCCATCTCAAACTTATTGGCAATGAGATGGTGGTGGTACTGGACGACCCAGATATTGGCCTCTCACCGGGGCAAGCTTGTGTGTTCTATGAAGACCGCAATGATGCGGCCCGAACACTCGGCGGTGGTTGGATCACGCGGACGGGCTAAACACAGCGTCAATCCAGATAGTATTACGGGCCGTTAATTGGCCCTTCATGTCATTCATGCCTATAGAGCTATTCTACTTAAATAGAGGAGAGTTAAATATGGCCGTCATGAAATCCATCGAGGTAATGAGCGAGAGTTCAAAGAGCTTTGAAGACGCAATTCAAAATGCCGTCACACGGACGGGAAAGACCGTGAAAGACATTCGGTCCGCAAATGTGAAAAATATGAAGACGACGATTAAGGACGGGAAAATTCACAAATTCCGTGTCAATGTGAAGATCACATTTGAGGTGGGTGATTAAGCCACACACGCCTATCTTTAAAATATCAATGGGAGCTGCCATATCTAATTGGCAGCTTTTTTTATGCCCCAAGACAGGAGTGACAGATGAATTTCACAGCCCTTGAAATACTCGTCATCATTTTAGCCTTCGTAATTGTGTTCGTTCTCTTGCGCGTTTTTCGCCGCGATACGCTGGCGGATAAGAAGCGTCAGGACATCGAAATGAAGCGGGCGGCGATCATCGCCAAACGTAAAGCTAAGGCCGAAGCTGAAGCGCGAGAAAAAGTCCAAGGGTCGGACCCGAGCTAGGCTCTCGCAAACGCAAGATTAATCCTGTTTCAGGGCCTATCCCTGTCTGGTATTGCCGCCTCCTGCGCGATAGAGGCGTCTCAATTCATTTAAAGAGGTTCTGTTATGTCCGCTGATTCCCCAGATTCTGTCGTCATTGTTGGTTTGGCCCGTACGCCTATGGGTGCGTTTCAGGGCGCGTTCTCGACCGTCACGGCGCCACAGCTTGGCTCCGCCGCGATTAAGGCCGCGATGAATGAGGCCAAAGTCTCCGCTGACAGCATCGACCAAGTCGTGATGGGCTGCGTCCTGCCGGCCGGGCAAGGCCAAGCACCCGCGCGCCAAGCTGCGCTCGGTGCTGACCTTCCGCTCTCCACAGAGGCCACGACGATCAATAAGATGTGCGGCTCCGGTATGCAGGCCGCGATTATGGCGCATGACGCGATCAAGGCTGGTTCCATTGATGTGGCCGTCG
>CAYZGF010000356.1:0-2024 GCA_964477595.1 uncultured Algimonas sp. | reverse complement strand
AGAGTTGATCTTTCTGTCGGAATACCGGCAGAAAAGTAGAGTTTGTTTTACAGAAGGATCGTGGTTTGGGCCATTGATTTTGTCCAAAGACAAAATCAACAGATCCAATCCACATACTCTGCGGCGATGGTTTTTGAAGAAACGGCCGGTGCAACCCAGGAGTTGACCCACTTGGAATCACCTGTCGGCTCTCGTTCCTAAAGCCCCGGCACCTCTTTGGTTCTCACACCAAAACGCTCAGACCCATCGTCTCCCAAACCAGCAAGCGAGGCCTCACCTGTCCCATGTTTGAAAGAACCTGTTCAATATATCACAGCTTTGGAAAGTGAGGATTATTCTCTTGGAATTTCCTATAGGATATTGAATTTTATGGTTTTTGTATTTTTCCAATTCGGGATAGAGTTTGGAAACATCATTTTAGTCGTCATTACAAAGCTGTCCTTGCAATCCAAATATAGTGTTACCATTGGATCACAAGTTTATGAACGTTCAAAGTCACTCCGTCGTCACATCAAATCCGTAAAGCCAATCCATGCGGCGGTGGACGATGTTTGGGTCGAGTTTCCCGGCGAGCCACATGGGGCCATAAGTCATTAATTGCGAGAGCAACGAGGATTTATGGAACAGCCCCATATTTCCGCGGGAGGCGGCTTGGACTTTTGAGGTTCGCGCCAAACGCAGATTTTCATACGCCGCCAAGGGCTGACCATTTGAAATCGTCTCTGCCAGCACCCAAGCATCTTCAACTGCCATAGCGGCCCCTTGGGCGAGGAACGGCAGCATGGGGTGGGCGGCATCACCCATCAGGACAACACGACCGTCCACCCAGTGATCTAAAGGTGCGCGGTCAAAGAGAGCCCAGCGCTTAAAATTATCCGCATTCTTGATGAGCGTTGTGAGTGTGGGATGCCAGCCGCTGAAATCAGCTAGCACGTCCGCTTGCTCTCCCGGTATGGACCACCCCTCTTCCTGCCAAGCCTCTTGTTCGACGACGCCAACGAAATTGGTTATCTCTCCGTCGACACCCAATCGATAGGTAACGGCGTGACGTCCCGGACCGAACCAAGCACAGGCGGTTGGATTGGGCGCAAATTCACCCAGACGGTCGGTCGGCACGACGGCACGCCACGCCATATTTCCGGTGAATTGGGGCACGTCAGGCCCCAGCATCTGTTCGCGGATGGATGAGCGAATGCCATCTGCCCCCACGAGATATTTACACCAAATCTCTTGTCCGTCGGTGATCTTAACCGAAACGCCGTCCTCTTGATTTTCATATCCCGTGACACGCGCGTTTAAATCCAAAACACCTGCGGGGAGCTGACCGGATAGAGCCGCAATATAATCGGCACGGTGGATGTGGAGGTAAGGAGCTCCCCATCGATTCTCTGCGGCATGAGCGAGGGGTATGTTAAAGATATGGCGCCCTGATTTTCCCATGCGGGCTTCAATCGCTTTGGGCTGAAAAGCGTGTTTCTTGATGGCGTCTTCCAGATCAATTGCGCGTAGAACTTTCATCGCATTTGGCGGGATTTGGATACCGGCGCCGACATTTTCCAGTGCAGGCGCGCGTTCCAATATCCGAACGCTTATGCCTTTCTGGATAAGAGCATGGGCGAGCGTCAATCCGCCAATCCCCGCCCCGACAATCAGAACCTCTGCATGTGATGAAGGCGTAGCAATCATGACCTTCGCATAGCTGTTATTCTCACGCTCACCTAGACATAAAAAAGCCTGTCGCGGAATTAGAGGAATCCGAGACAGGCCGTCAGTCTTTTTTTGTGTGCAGGTTAACCCCGCATCTCTATTTTGCCCACATCCTGATTATGCGACGTCGGCGAATTGATTCATTGTATTGTGCTCACCACCCGCTTTCAGCGCGCGGTCACCACCGGTCATTTCCTTGAACGTATCGCCAAGGTCAGAGCCGACTTCATGTTGATGACGCACGGCGGAAACCTTGCGGCGAATTTCTTCGCGCTGAATTTCCTTGACGTAAGCCAGCATTTTCTGCTCGCCGAAAT
>CAYZGF010000355.1:0-2030 GCA_964477595.1 uncultured Algimonas sp. | reverse complement strand
CTCTATGGTCACCAAACCAGTGTCGCGCTGGAGCCTGAATTTTGGGCCGTGATAGATTCAGCCGTCGCCGAGAGCGGAGAGAGTTTCGCGAGCTTCATTCGCACGCGTGACGATGAACGTATGGAAGGCGGCCCAACGCGGAATCTCGCCAGCCATTTACGGGTTTGGTGTTTGGAGTGGATCCGGAAGCAACACTGCCAATTCGGGCGTTAAATCCTCGCGAGATGTTCAGCCAATCCAACACTACAATCGGATATCCGCTATTTTAGCTGACATCTAAGTAATCACGAAACACAATCTAAAATCGCAATACTCCATTAACTCCATACCCCTAACTCTGTCGTGAAATGGGTTTTAAACTTCACATCCTTGCCCTCATTTTGGTCAGTCTCCTTCTCCAGACGGCGCGAGCGCAAGACGCCGCAATGACGTCTTCGGCGAGTGTAACACTTGACACGCTTGCAGCTTGCCAATCGTTACATCATTTGGCGGCTCTCGATTATAACTTACGCAACCACGGAAGTTCTGCGGGCGCATCCGACGCATTGGACCAAATCAGCACACGTCTCAGGCAAATCGACAGCGTAAATCCAGCAGCGCTTTTCCCCGTAAAACCCGATGACAAACAAGAGACTAAGCGAACAAACCTCTCACTTTACCTCTCAAATCTACGCAGGCTCTTGTCTCAAGGCACGCAATCGGGGCCTGCACTCGCACTCATCAGACCCGAAGGTTTAGACGACACCCTCACGTCACTCACGAATTACTGGAGCTGTGATCAGATCGGATCAGATCTGACATATCCTAATATGAGCGAAGCCGAAGGCGGCTTTCTGTCCGGCGGTGGCCCACGCGCTTTGTCAGATCGTGTTCCAGAGGTCTCGCCGCCAGCAGACTACATGCATACTGCAGGGCAAGACCTTTCGAGCAATGCGAACAGCCGACATCTTTCAAAAAACCCTATCAGGCTCTTGTTCGAAGATAATCGACATTATCTCATACTGCTCGGCGTGCTGATCTTTATTGGCGGCACCTATACGATATTCCGTCGCCTCAAAAGATTTGAGGCCCGCGAAACACGGCGCGTTTTGAATCGTCTCATACAAGTGCGTTTGGGTGACCAAACACATGACTTCTACTTGGTCGATCTGTCACGAAATGGGGCAAAGCTAAATCACCCCGGTACCATACGAAGCGAAACCACAGTACATATCGGATTATTGGAAAATTGGCATGTCGGTCAAATCAAATGGCACAATGACCTCTATGCAGGCGTCTTATTCAAAACGCCGCTGGATGAAGAAACATTCAATGAAAATATCGTGACGCCATAAGCTGTGCACGAACGGAATTTTTATTGGGCTTAAACGAAATAGTTCAGATTTAACTTGTTCAATTAGCATCTTTTCTACACCTTCATCTCATGGCCCTCACCTTTCGAACCCGCAAAGTCGTGAAACCCGGCGATTTGAATTCCCGCAATACATTGTTCGGTGGACGCCTCCTCGAATGGATAGATGAAGAGTGCGGGGTCTATGCTGCGTGCCAAATGGAAACCCAAACCCTGGTGACAAAATCCATGTCAGCCCTGAACTTCCTCGCACCAGCTGTACAAGGCGATGTAGTTGAAATTGGCGTTGAGACCGTGGCCGTTGGGCGCTCGACCATCACGGTGGAATGTCATGTGCGGATTAAGCGGACGAAGCAGGAAATCGTCAGCATCGATGAAATCGTTTTCGTCAATGTCGATGATAATGGCCGCCCGGTTAGGCATGGGAAATATGCGGACTGGAAAAGCAGGACGACTTCGACGTAACCCACACATTCCCCAAACTATATCCCGAATTCACCTCCTAGGATTTCAACGACTTAGCTCCGCACGTCCTCGGATTGAAAAAGAATAATCCTCACACCCTCAAACCTATGCCATTTTATAGCTGTCTTCTTCCACAGGGCGGTCAGGTGCACATTGACCAGTGCAATTCTGTTTGATGAGGCATCGAAAATTTGGTGAAGCTTACCCATTTTTC
>CAYZGF010000354.1:0-2052 GCA_964477595.1 uncultured Algimonas sp. | reverse complement strand
ATGTTATTCATACGGAAATCAATAAAGCCCTTGAAGCGGCAGGAATTTCAATTCCATTCCCGCAACGGGATTTGAATATCGTGAGTCAAAATCTGCCTTTGGAAGTGCTTTCCAATACTAAACTGGCCTCCGCGCGTAAGAAAATTCGCGAAACAAAATCCTCGCCGAAACCGAAATCGTCTTAAGGCCTTCCAAATGAAAACTTCTTTGCTTGCGGGCATTGCTTTGCTCGTCAGTGTATCTCCTGTTTTGGCGCAAATAGACACGCCTGAAATCGTCGTGGCCGATTACAGCTATGATGTCGGGGATGTGGTCATTGCCAAGGGCGTGCAGCTCGAAACCGTGGATCAACCGGAAACGATTGACGTTATACTTCCGACCTCCTCAGAAGGTCTAACGCTCGCCCATCCCGCAGAAATTCTCAATAGGGTGGCCGGGGTCAATATTCATCGTGGATCTGGGCAGGAACATTTGAGTGCTATTCGCTCCCCCGTCCTGACAGGCGGCGCGGGCGCAGGCAGTTTTCTCTATACACTGGACGGCGTGCCATTGCGGGCGGCGGGCTTTGCAAATGTGAACGGCCTGTTAGAAGCGCCGACTGAAATCGCTTCCGCTATAGAAATTTTCAAAGGTCCGGGTCCTGCAGATTATGGCTCCAATGCCGTGCACGGTCTCATCAATGTTCGGCTTGCCAATCCCGGCAGCGGAAATGAATTTATCCTTGTGCAAGGCAGTGATCGCGGGTTTCTGAATACGACATTGGTTAAAGACTTGTCCGAGTCTTTGCGCGTGTCAGCCGATCTTGCCCATGATGACGGGTTTCGGGATGAGAGCGGATTTGATCAGCAAAAACTCACAGTTCAACATTATGCCGCTGTTGGAGAATGGGACGTTTCAAGCCTGATTGCGTTGAATAATCTCAATCAGGAAACGGCTGGATTTCTGCAGGGCGATGATATCTATCGAGATAGAGAGGCCATTGAAACAAATCAAAACCCTGAAGCTTTTCGCGACACGCGGGCTTTGCGAGCCCAGATCAAAGCGCAACGCGAGACAAATTTAGGAACCCTGATCCTCCAACCTTTCGCGCGCCGGACACAGCAGCGTTTCCTCCGACATTTTGTGCCCGGGCAGGCATTGGATAAGAATGGTCATACGTCTTTTGGTCTCAAATCAGGTCTTTATGGTGAGGGATGGAGCGCCGGGGTCGACGCGGAATATACCTCCGGTTTTCAATATGAGTTTCAGGAAAATCCAAGTCGTTTTAGTTTCGTCCAAGGCCTCCATTTTGACTATGAGGTGGATGCAATTGTCCTTGCCGCCTTTGCCACGAAGGATTTTTCTCTCGGTGATCGCGCGACGCTTCATCTTGGGGCGCGGGGTGAATATACCTCTTATGATTATGACAACCGCGCAGATACCGGACGCTCGGGACGATTTATCCGCGCAGCAGATCGAACCGATGATTTTTTCACACTGACGCCGAAACTAGGGCTTACCTATCAGCTGGATGAGGTGACGCTCTTCGCCCGCGCGGCCAGAGGGTCACGCGCACCGCAAACCCTGGATCTTTATTCGGCACAAATTAATCAAGTCCCCGGAGAGGCTGAGGGCGAAACATTGGATAGTTTGGAGGCCGGCTTCCGCAGCCAGACTTTTGCCGACACTAAATTTGAATTCACGGCTTTCACAATGTGGAAAGATAATTTCTTTTTCCGCAACGCAAATGGCTTCAATGTGGTCAATGGGAAGACCCGCCACGAAGGCATTGAGGCGAGTATTGAGGTTCCGCTCGGCAAAGGGTTTTCTGTTCAGGGTGCCGGGACTCTCGCACGTCATTCATATGATTTTACAGAAGACGTCGGCAGCCCGGCAAACAATATCGCGAACGGAGACCGTGTGGATACCGCACCGGATACGCTCGGTAATCTATCGATCAGATATGATGTAGACCGTTTCGGGAGCTATTTGCGCTGGACCCATGTCGGTGAATATTTCACCAGTCCCGGGAATACGAACAGCTATCCCGGACATGATGTGTTTACTCTGGGT
>CAYZGF010000353.1:874-2054 GCA_964477595.1 uncultured Algimonas sp. | reverse complement strand
CTTTCGAGAGGTCACGAGAGACAACGATGAGTGAGCCATCACGGCCATGTTTTAGGGAGGCGAGTTTCATATCTAACCTTCGTTCTTAATTTTTTCATGCAGCCAAGCCGCGTGGCGTGGCGCTTTTTTTGTCTCACTCCATTCTTTGAGCATCGCCGGAGCAACTTCTCTCAGTTGGGTCATCTGTTCCGGCGTATGGATATTGGCCGCGAGTTCCAGACGATGTCCATTCGGGTCAAAGAAATAGATGGATTTAAAAATGCCATGATGGGTTGGGCCGAGAACGTCTATGCCTGCGGCTTCCAAGCTTTCCTTTGCAGACAATAGCTCATCCAAGCTACCCACCCGCATCGCGATGTGTTGAACCCATTCAGGCGTATTGCGGTCACGGTCCATACGGGGCTGTTCCGGCAATTCAAAAAAGGCGAGGACATTATCATTCCCGGCATCGAGGAAGATATGCATGTAAGGGTCATAGGCCCCCGTTGACGGGACGTGATCTTCGGCAATGGCGAGCTGAAAATCCATACCGAGATGTTGCTGATAAAATTCCACCGTCTCTTTCGCATCGCGGCAACGATAGGCGACGTGATGAAAGCCGTCTGTTTTGATTGTCATATTTACGCCTCTTCCAGAACACCGCGTTCGATTTGGTCTCTTTCTATAGACTCGAACAGCGCCTTAAAGTTCCCTTCGCCAAAGCCGTCTTTGTAATCGCCGACGCGTTGGATGAATTCAAAGAAAACCGGGCCGACTTGGGGCTGAGCAAAAATCTGGAGGAGCAAACGCGGCTGACCGGACTCAGTCGTGCCGTCGAGTAGGATGCCACGGGATTTAAGCTCGGCCTCATTTTGGCCGTGGCCCGGCAAACGCCCGGAGAGCATAGAGTAATATGTATCGGGCGGAGCCGTCATGAAAGGAACGCCGTTTTCTTTCAGCTTATCCCAACAGGCGACAAGATCGTCACAGATCAGAGCAATGTGTTGGATGCCTTCGCCGTTAAATTCCCGCAGGAATTCCTCAATTTGGCCGCCACCGCTTTTGCCTTCTTCATTCAGAGGAATACGGATTTTACCATCCGGCGCTGTCAAAGCTTTGGAGGTCAGCCCCGTATATTCACCTTTAATATCGAAATAGCGGATTTCTTGGAAGTTGAACAGCGTCTCATAAAACTCTGCCC
>CAYZGF010000353.1:0-864 GCA_964477595.1 uncultured Algimonas sp. | reverse complement strand
CAATAGGCCATGCGCCCACCATACACATTATGCGTCAGATGATCGATGACTTGGAAGCCGCAGCCTTCCGGATGTTTATCAACGCCTTCGAAGTATTCGAAATCAATGTCATAAATATTGAGGCCGCCCTCACCGTCATCATAACGGTCAATCAGATAGATGATTGAATTACCAATCCCGCGAATGCCGGGAATATTGAGCTCCATAAGGCCCGGAGCCAGCTCGACCGGTTCAGCGCCTTGCTTCAAAAGATGATCATAAGCTTTAACTGCATCTTTAACGCGGAAACCCATGCCACAAGCGCTTGGGCCGTGCTCGCGCGAAAAATACCAAGCCGGCGTATTCGGCTCATAATTCGTGATCAGATTGATCCCACCCTGTCGCCAGAGCTCGACATCTTTTGAGCGGTGCCGCGCGACTTTCGTAAAGCCCATAACTTCGAACACAGGCTCCAACACACCTTTTTCAGGGGCGGAAAACTCGATGAATTCAAAACCGTCTAATCCGGCAGGATTTTCAAATAAGTCAGCCATAGGGGCCTCCGAGATAGAATTTGGGTTTGTTGCGATACCAACTAATGATTTATTGTTGCAATTGCAACCTATTTCTTGCAAATGGCGGTATGGATAATTCGTCGTCACCTCGTATCGGACTCGATAGCTTTTGGGCCTACCAAGTCGTCGTCCTCGCCGATCAGGTCAGTCGGTACACATTGGAGATTGTGCGATCAGAGGCGGATTTGAACCAAAGCCAATGGCGGGTATTGGCGGCGATCGCGGATAAACCAGGGCGTTCGGCAGCGGAGGTCACATCCGTTACCCCGATGGACAAAACAATCGTCAGCCGCGCCGTAGCGAGTCTTAT
>CAYZGF010000352.1:0-2071 GCA_964477595.1 uncultured Algimonas sp. | reverse complement strand
TTTGGTTCGGAAAGATATTGTATGTCGACCAGGTCGCCGGGAACGATAAAACCGGCAACGCCCGTGACATCGTCCACGCGGACGGAGACCGCCCGATAACCGGGTCGAATGCGAGCCGATAATGATGCCCGCCCATTCAGACCGGATATGCGGTGCGGTAATAGGACCTCATTCATCCGAACATCGTCCAACATGACCAAAGCGCCCGAACTCAAAGGGTCATAGTCCAATGGGAAAATTTCAGAAATTTCGCGCAAGGCCTCAAACGGCACCGCATCTTCAGGCATTTCCACTATTCGCAAGGCATTTGGGGATAGCTCGTCTCCAAAAGCCAAATCCGTATTTGCAATGACAACGGAAACAGTGGCCGTGTCTTTCACATTTGAAAGTGCAGAAAGCGCAGTCGGTTGGGCAGGCGTTTGCCGAAATTCATTTTCAACGGCGCCTTGGATCCAGTTCTTTGCGAGCAAGATCGCCATGACGCCAAAGATCGCGCTCGCGCCGAGTGTGACTACAGTATTTGTACGCATATCCCGGTTAAAGCTCCAACCCAGTTCATTTTTAGGCGAGCCCGCGGAGTTTACCTCCCTCGCCGATACTAAGTGCTTAAATGATGTGTTGGTAAGGTTTCGTTCAGGAATTCGGTGAACGGAACACCAATTAATGGTGTAAAGATTTTATGAATGAACACTGTCTGAATGACTGATTGCAGCCTCACAAACTTAAGTCTCCGTTAAGTCTATAAGCCTAGCCTCTCACCGTAAATCAACTCACCCTTAGGAGTGACCCATGTTCATTCGCCGATTATCTATTCTGACTTTATCAGCTGCGCTTTTAGCTGCGGGTGTCTCCGCTAACGCTCTGACAGCAACGCAAAAGGTCGAGAAGGAAATTACGGTACAAAACCCGGATGGAACGAATTCGACAAAACTTGTAAGCGCCGATGAGGTAACACCCGGCGAAAAGATCGTTTACACGGTCTCCTACACCAATACGTCTGCAGAGGCCGCAACCGATATCGTACTGGCCATGCCAGTACCTACAGACGTGAGATATTTAGAGGGTTCTGCAGATCGAGACGGTGCCGTGGTCCGTTATTCGGCCGACGGCGGGACTTCCTTTGTTGAGCGTGACGCGCTCGCCTTACCGGCTGTTGGCGGCGGAACGCGTGCAGCCAGCGCTGATGATATAACCCATATACAATGGCGTATTGCCGGCCCTGTCCCCGTTGGAGCCAGTAATGAAATAAAATTTAAAGCGCGTTTGCGGTAGTCGAACCAAATTAAGGAACCAATTCCGCGGTGGAGACATCGCGGTTTTTTTTTGGAAAGTTCAAAGAAAATAAAAATTCCTTTTCCCTAACAAAACATGAATGTACAGATAGTAAATTATATTTAGATTGTTGAAAATATTGATTAATTTCTTTTTGAACGGAAAATGAACAGCCGCTTCTTTAGGTTTGCTTAACTACGCTGCTTGGCATCCATTTAACCATCCTCCTGTATTTCTGTTTGGGTCAACTAACCTATGGGAAAATAAAATGACCAAACAAAAGCTCGTGAAAGGGCTGTTGGGGGCTTCAGCTCTGACCGTCCTTTCAACCGGAACCGCATTTGCGCAGAATTCGTTCACACCAGCCGGTGATACTGTGTCCAACACATTCACCTTAAACTATGAGGTGAACAATACGCCGCAAACGGAAATCAATAATACCGCCACGCCAACAGAATTTAACGTCGACCGTCTTGTCAATGTAACTGTTAGCAGCCCAGGCGATACCTTTGTCGTTGCTGACCAGGACGATGCGCTTCTGCCATTCGTCGTTGTCAACAATGGTAACGATGAGCACGCATACCTGCTTGGCTTCGAACAGGCTGGCGGTGATGATTTCGATACGACGACTTCGACAACTGCACCTGAGATCATTTTCTATCTTGAGAGTGACGATACAAATGGTGACGGCGTGCTGAGCGAAGCAGAGCGGGCTGCAGCAACACCGCAGGACTATAATACGACACCAGGATCCGTAAATGTACCAGTGCTCGCAGCTGATGAGCGGGCTTTCGTATAT
>CAYZGF010000351.1:0-2099 GCA_964477595.1 uncultured Algimonas sp. | reverse complement strand
CGATGATGCCAAGGCAGCATTATTATGCATCAGATTTCTATCTTAGATATGGAGCACCCATTAAGTTTAACATTTCTGAGATGGAATTTATGGGCTAGAAAGCGCGGAAGCTTTTATTAATCTTTTTGAAAAAAGCATACCAAGCCTACCCCTGTTCCTCCAACCACTTCTCCAACCAGTGAATATTATACTCTCCCGCCTGAAAATCAGGATCGGCGAGTAAGGCCTGATGCAGCGGGATTGTTGTTTGGATGCCATCAATCACCATCTCGCCCAAAGCGCGGCGGAGGCGGAGGAGTGCGCCGTCTCTGGTGTGGCCCCAAACGATGAGCTTTCCGATCAAGCTGTCATAATGGGGCGGCACGGAATAGCCCGCATAGAGGCCACTATCGAGGCGGGTATTCATGCCGCCAGGCGCGTGGAAATTTGTGACTTTGCCGGGTGAAGGGGCGAAGGTTTTCGGGTTTTCCGCGTTGATCCGGCACTCAATCGCATGACCTTTGAACGTCACATCTTTTTGCGTGTATCCCAGTTCGAGGCCCGCAGCGACACGGATTTGTTCGCGGACGAGATCGATGCCCGTGATTTCTTCCGTCACAGGATGTTCGACTTGTAGCCGTGTGTTCATTTCGATGAAGAAGAACTCGCCGTCCTCATAGAGGAACTCAATCGTACCCGCACCGCGATAACCAATTTTTTTGACCGCATCGGCGACAATTTTGCCGATGCTTTCACGCTCTTTTTTGGTGAGGGTGGGCGAGGGCGCTTCTTCGAGAACTTTCTGATTGCGGCGCTGCAAAGAACAGTCGCGCTCACCCAGATGCACCACATTGCCATGTTGGTCGGCTAAGACCTGAATTTCAATATGTCGACCGCCTGTGAGATAGCGCTCTAGATAAACCTCTCCATTACCAAAGGCCGCAATGGCTTCTTGTTGGGCGGCAGATAGAGCTTCTTCGAGATCATCGGCTGTCGCAGCGAGGCGCATACCGCGTCCGCCGCCACCTGCTGCGGCCTTGACCAAGAGGGGGAAGCCGACATCTTTGGCGACCTCTTTGGCCTCCGCATAGGTCGTGACAGAGCCGTCAGAGCCGGGGACAACCGGAATGCCCGCCGCCATGACCGTGTCTTTGGCCGTGATCTTGTCGCCCATGATGCGGATATGTTCCGCTGTCGGGCCGATAAAGGCCATGCCATGCGCTTCGACGATTTCGGCGAAACGTGCATTTTCCGACAAAAAGCCATAGCCGGGATGGACAGCATCTGCGTCAGTGATTTCACAGGCCGCGATGATTGCCGGGATATTCAGATATGAGTCGGTCGCACTGTTCGGGCCAATGCAGACAGACTCGTCGGCGAGTTTGACATGCATGGCTTCGCGGTCGGCTTCGGAATGGACAGCGACGGTCTGAATGCCCATTTCTTTACAGGCGCGGTGAATGCGCAGCGCGATCTCGCCGCGGTTCGCGATCAGGACCTTTTTGAACAGGCCTTGGTTTTTGGCGTTGGCAGGCATCGGTTAGACGATGATGAAGAGGGCTTCGCCGAATTCGACGGGGCTGGCATCATCGACGAGGACTTGTTCGATCTTGCCGGATTTCGGGGCCGTGATCGGATTGAAGGTTTTCATCGCCTCGACAAGCATGATGGTGTCACCTTCTTTGACCTTATCCCCGACATTGACGAATGTGTCCGCGTCAGGGGATGGCCGTGTATAGGCCGTGCCAACCATGGGTGATTTCACAGCACCCGGATGGGAGCCTGCATCTGCCGGACTTTCTTTCGTCGCCACGGGTTGGGATGCCGCTGCGGGAGCTGCGGCAGGCGCGGCCATAGTCGGGGCGGCGGACATCACATGCTGGACAGCAGAGGCCGGGCTTGATTTTGAAAGGCTGATCCCGAGATCGCCTTTTTGGAAATCGATTTCAGTCAAGCTGGAATCTTCCAGCAACGCCATCAACTCTTTGACGAATTTCAAGTCTTTTGCGGTTGGCTCGCTATTTTCTTTTGCCATTGTCACGCTCTCCCGTGTGAATCGCTAATTGTCTGTGTCTAGCAGATTGGCCAGACTCATAACAGGTTTGAAAGGGCTTGCAGCC
>CAYZGF010000350.1:0-2105 GCA_964477595.1 uncultured Algimonas sp. | reverse complement strand
GATATGCAGAAGCTCTTAAATCGGCCGGACGTGAAGCGGGATTTGGATTAAAAAAGCCGCCCATATAGGCGGCCCAAAATTTAAGATGCCTAAAGCGCTCTATTCTTCGTCTGTTTCGTCTGATTTTGCCGCAGCAAGCTCTTCAGCGATTTTCTCAGCTGCGCCTTCCATGAAGGTATCAACCGTTTGCGTCATGGCGATTGTGCCGCCTAGGGGATAGCTGTTCTTATCCACTTCGATTTCACCCAATGAGTCACCAGACGCCAGGTCAGTCATTTTTACCGCGGCGTCAAAATAGCTACTCCCAGCCCCAAAACCAACGATCATACGCATAGCCGAGCTGCCTTTTTCATAACGTTGAATTTCGCCACCAATTGCGATTGTGTTCATACCGTCGACATCATCTGCATCCCGTGTGACAACATCATAATTCGCAGAGCTTTTCACGGCAGCCGCGATAATATCCGCAAAATTACGACCTGCAAATTCAGGCATATTATGTTTTTTGGTCCCATCTGTGAAGTCATTGACAAGAACAGCATTATACGCTGAAAAATCCGGCGCCATTTCTTCGGCCTTCGCGCCGTCTGCCATATTTGCAGTTTTGATGCCGCTGGTTGTGCCGCAAGCTGTTAATGCAGTTGCTGCGGCCAAAGTGATTATTAAGTGTTTCATGAACTCTCTCCCCATAATAATAAGGCCGACAGAATTAGCGGCCAAAACGACAGTTTCAACACATAATTGAAAGAAATTTTAATGCCACGAAAACGGAAATTAGGTGACGTGCATGGCTGGGTTGCGTTTAACAAACCTCGCGGTCTGACCTCGACACAATCTATTGGAAAAGTTCGTCGCCTTATGGGCGCGGGGAAGGCCGGGCATGCAGGCACCCTCGACCCTATGGCCACCGGGATATTACCCATCGCCCTTGGGGAAGGGACCAAAACTGTATCCTATATGGTGGATGCGGATAAGGCCTATGATTTCACCGTAACATGGGGAGAGAACACGGATAGTTGGGACGCGGAAGGTGAGGTGACTGCCACGTCGGATGTCCGTCCGATTTTATCAGACATCACCGCCGCCTTGCCTGAATTTGTCGGAGACATTTCGCAAATCCCGCCGCGATATTCAGCGATCAAAGTTGACGGAAAGCGGGCCTATGATCTGATGCGATCTGGTGAGGATGTGACCCTCAAAGCGCGAACCGTGCGTGTCGATAGCCTCTCCGTCCTAGAACATAACAATGACAGCGTGACCCTTCGGGTGGAATGCGGAAAAGGGACTTACGTTCGGTCGATCGCGAGAGATCTGGCCGCGCGGCTTGGGACGTGCGGACACGTGACATATCTTCATCGAACACGAGTTGGAGCGTTTCATGAAGGCATTTCTTTTTCGCTGGACGCCCTAGAGAAACTCCACTATGAGAGCGGCGTTTCAACGGCACTGCTTCCGGTTGAGACCGCACTGGACGACATCCCGGTGCTGGCCATAACTCAAGAGCAGTCTGAACATTTGAAACACGGACGGGCCATTGTGGCTCCTGATATATATCCCACATCCGAAAATCCGGATGCCCAACCCCAAACAAACGGTCGGGTCGTTGCGATGTATCAGGGACGTGCTTTGGCTTTATGTGACGTGACGAACGGCGAAGTTCGCCCTAAGCGCGTCTTTAACATGTCGATATAATTGGAGAAACACGATGTCGATATCAGCAGAGCGCAAAGCTGCGCTAATAAGTGAACATGGTCTAAAACCGGGAGACACCGGATCCCCAGAGGTGCAAATTGCCATTCTGACGGAACGGATTGTCAACCTCACCGAGCACTTCAAAATCAACAAAAAAGACAACCATTCGCGTCGCGGCCTTCTGGCCATGGTGACCCAGCGTCGACGTCTTCTGGGCTATCTGAAGAAAAAAGATGAGGGCCGTTATCAGGACATCATCAAGAAATTAGGATTGCGCCGCTAAGCGCTCCCTAAAAACAAGGTCGCCATGGGGGCGGCCTTTCGCGCATTTAAGCGCAAGTGAAAGGGCCAATCCGGGCCCAATGTACGAACGAAAGACTAAATCAGTATGTTCAATAAACACTCAGTAGAGC
>CAYZGF010000349.1:0-2110 GCA_964477595.1 uncultured Algimonas sp. | reverse complement strand
TGAAGAAAATTGCAGCAAGATGCAAACGCTGCGTCGCTAAGCCTGAGATAGAAGGGCAAGTGCAATATCTCGACAAATTACTGCTCCCATAAACACAGCTCGGCTCGGGACTGAATGACAAAATTGACAGCGCTGTCTATTGTCTATTAAGTTTCAAAAAAAAATAGACTTGGGGAAATAATGAAATGATTAAACGATTAGCCATTGCGCTTTCATCTGCGGCCATGCTCACAATGGGAACATCATCAGCGATTTATGCCGCTGATGATGTGTCACCGGAGATTGCAGCAGCCCTCAAAGCTTTGGACGCTCAGCTTCCCGGCACACTCATCAATAATCCCTATGACATTCAATGGCGGACAGATGGGGCTGACAAAAAGGACTCTGTCGTTAAGTCAGAGGGAGCTCCCGGTGGGATGGCTTATCAGGTCAGAGTAAAAAAGCGCAAACAGAACCCTTGGGACACGGCTACTCGTATTCCAATGACAACGGACATTAAAAAAGATGATACGATCCTGATGTCCTTCTGGGCGCGTTCAGCTAAGCCGCCCAAAGGTAAGGATGTTGGTGACATCAGCGTCAATATTCAAAGAAATATTGATCCATATGATTCAATTTTCGAAGAACGGATCGAGCTGGGACAAGATTGGAAATTATACTCCGTTGCCGGAACGGCCAGCCGAGACTATAGCATGGATAAAACACAGATAAATTTCAATCTAGCCCGCGCCAAACAAACCGTAGAGTTCGGGCAATTTTATATCATGTATTTGGGTAAAAATGCTGATGCCAGTAAATATGTGAATTGACTCACCAGGTCTCGATGCGTCGAGACCTCAATCTCTGACACCTTAAGATCAAAATATAACTCTGTTTTCATCTCCCAATGAATGTCCGGTCTTCTAATGAGACTGGACATGTGGGGCTAAAGCCGTAGAAAATGCAGGCTAACGACATTTAAAGCTGCCCGTTATTTGCGTTTCAGGCAAATAGAGAGATCGGTGTGAACGAGAATAAACTTTCGCGTGACAAGGCTGTAACGCTTGAGACAGTGGCCCGCGAAGCGGGTGTTTCGATGAAATCCGTCTCTCGCGTCGTTAATGGTGAACCTTTTGTCTCCGAAAAAATGAGGACGAAGGTCCAAGACGCAATTACCAGACTAGGCTTCAAACCCAATATGGCCGCGCGTCAGTTAAGAGGCCAACGAAGCTATAGCTTGGCCGTCGTCTACGAACCACCGGCGTCTGAGTTTCTAACAGGTGTATTGGAAGGTATTTTGCCAATATGCAGAGAGGCCTCATATAAGCTTGTCTTGGAGCCTTTAGCCGCGACAGAATCGCGGACACGTATCCTCAGAATGATTGAAAGTCGCGCTGCAGATGGCTTTATCCTCCTCCCCCCTCTGTCAGAGGATGTTTCACTTATTCAAGCTATCGTCGCGACCAATTGTGCCGTGGTGTTGGTTGAGTCCTCACTCAAAGTTGAAGACCTGAATCCATCGGTCAGCAAGGTAGGCATTGACGATTATGCGGCCGGGCGGGAATTGGGAGAGCACCTCATCAGCTTTGGACATACACGGATTGGCTATATTGGTTTGCGCGAACAACATGTGATGGCGAACCGACGGGGTGCAGGCTTACAGTCTGCAATGCGGGATGCAGACATACCGCTCAATAATTTTTTGCAAGCCGACGGTTATGCAACATTCGAGTCCGGTTTTCAGGCGGCAGATGAGCTTTTATCTCAAGACCATCCGCCTACGGCGATCTTTGCCGGAAATGATTATATGGCAGCAGGTGTTATCGCCTGCGCAGCCAAAAAAGGTCTAAAAATACCGGAAGATTTATCTGTTGCAGGCTTTGACGGTGCCGACCTCTCTGAAATGTTTGTCCCCCCCTTTATGACGATCAAACAGCCCCTTAAGGCTTACGGAGATTGGGCAGCCAAACGCCTCTTGCAAGCCATAGCTATGCCGGAAGAAAAAGGAATTGAAGCCTGTTTAGCCTACACATTAATACCCAGAAACTCTGTCCGAGATCAGTCTTAAAAACCCAGTATCGCCCCAAAAAGGGGATCGCGCAAACTTCATAAAAGCCAAAGGCAAGTGGCG
>CAYZGF010000348.1:1436-2115 GCA_964477595.1 uncultured Algimonas sp. | reverse complement strand
AAGAGGATGATCATCCTCACCGTATAACAATCTGGCCGGGTGAGCCGGATATTGATGAGATCGACGGTTCAAACGGCTAATGCTAAAATGTGTCGCTAATGACCAGCCTAAAAAATAAATCAAACTCCCGTTCACTGGACTCGATGAAGTCTATGACACCCAAGTCACGTCGGTCTGTATAAACTGTCCGCTCAAAATCGTCCGACGCATCAAATAGGTTACGGACGCTTGCGTTTACCTTGAGCCCAAACACATCTTTATGTTCGAGAAATACCTGCCCCCACGGACCATCAAAGGTAAAGCTGTTTATGGTTGATAGTCGGTAGCTAGGCGAGTCTGTGAATTGATCCGTATAAAAGCCGTACGCCCAGTCTGTGTTCGGTATGTCATGCCGATAAGACACGCTCCAATATGAAACTTTATCGTTATTCAACCGCCTATCAAAACCCTGCACAGGATCGTCAACAGATGATTGCCTGAAATCAAGTTCTAAGTTCAACTCAACACCGTCAAAACCAAATGGTTTTCCAAGGATTGTTGCATTCATATCGATACCATATCGCTCCGCGCTATCGATGTTACCAACAGCATCGCCGGATAACCCTATTGGAATACGGTCAACTAAATCAGAAATCTTTTCCCCGTAAATTCGCGTAACGAAGCTATGACCGTCCTTAAA
>CAYZGF010000348.1:730-1426 GCA_964477595.1 uncultured Algimonas sp. | reverse complement strand
TCCGCCGACCATGTCTGCGACGGTACGATGTTCACGTTCCCTGCTCGGTCCTGATTGTCGACAATATCTCGCGAGGATACGAAATCGAAAAAATTTAATTGCCCGACTTCACGTTCTAATCGCGCGCGAATTGAGACGTTCTCTTCAGGTTTAAATGTCGTCGACAGGAACCCTTTGGGTCGGATGAAACTGTCACTTTGGCTGTCTATTGCGCCGGACAAAACGTCCGTGACATCAGATGAAATTTCCGAAAACTCAGCTCCAAGCGATGCCTGCATATCCCACTTTTCAGATAACTTCCGACTGTGCGTGAGCGTTGTCTCACCCCGTAATTCTTCTATACGCGTGACACTGTCCCAATCATCAGTTGCAGGTGGATCCAACAGGTCAATAAACCTTGCTTCAACATCCAGGAAATTAAACACACCCTCGGTCGCAATTTGCCAGTCTCTTCCCTCTGATGGAAACCAACTATACTCCACTCTGGCAATGGCTTCACCTTCATCGGCGTCCTGGGCAAATCGTGTGCTGTTTACCAATCCCTGCACATCGTCAAAAACATCAAACCGACTGATGGTTGGGCTATCTTCGACCCGGTAGTACCCAATCATTTTTAACTTTCCGTCTCCGACAGGAAATTCATAATCGCCATCTATAGTCGCGTTCCATTCGTCTTCAGCCCGCGAGAAGAAATGC
>CAYZGF010000348.1:0-720 GCA_964477595.1 uncultured Algimonas sp. | reverse complement strand
TAAACTCGTAATATTCAAGATTAAGGTTACCCGTATGGTCTTCTTTTGGCTTCCAGGTCAGGTTTAAAGACGCTCCCGGGTTGTCCCCGTTATAACGACCATCTTCGTCCCGGAGTTCAAACAGTGTTCCATTCGCATCACGCCGCTCTTCTGGGCCCCAATGCCCGTTCCTGAATGAATCGTTTTCGACCTCTACCGTATATGACAGATTTCCGCGCTCTCCTGAGACTGTCAACGAGCCAGCTAGAAGATTTGGCTCCAGCCCTGTGCGCCACTCCGGACGCCACTCCCAATTACCGGTCACGCCAGTTGATTTGGTGATAACATTCGCAACTTGTCCAGAGAGACCGGGAATATCCAAAGATGTACCATCAAGGATTTCAATTCGAACCACGTTCTGGGCAACCACGCGCTCCACTTGATCAAACGCATCGCCGCCCTTGCCCGTCACTCTCTGACCATTAAGAAGAACGTTTGCTCCGCCTTGTCCCAAGCCCCGGCGGCTTTCACCACTATCGAGTTGAAAACCAGGAATTCGGCGTATCATTTCAAGCGCATTCGTCGGTGCAAATTGATCGAAATAATCGGCGTCAAAAACGCGCTCTGCAGCGGAAGCCTCTGCATCGACCAACGCCGTAGTCTCCACGGTTTCCTGTGCCAATATTTGAGCAGGCAATAGGGTGAGCGGAATTAATGACGCGCTGAGCGACTTAAGAAGAC
>CAYZGF010000347.1:0-2115 GCA_964477595.1 uncultured Algimonas sp. | reverse complement strand
TTTCAAATTCGCGGCATCGGCGCCGTCGATCACCAAGCCCTGACCCCAACCGCAGCGGCGGTCTATATTGACGGAAGCTACCAAGCGACCAATGTCCAAACGGGGCCACTGCTCTTTGATATTGAGACCGCCGAAGTCTTGAAAGGTCCGCAAGGCGCGCTCTACGGACGCAATGCCTCCAGCGGGGCCATCAACTTTAATTCCATCCTGCCAACGCATGAAACGACTGGCTACATAGCGAGCGAAGTCGGTAATTTTGATCGCCTGAATCTGACGGGCGCGGCGACCCTTCCCTTTAATGACATTTTCACCGTGCGGCTCTCCGGGCGCTATCTGTCCCAAGGCCCTGTGCTGGAGAATGTCGAGACCAATCCGACCATCCAAGCGCCGAAATCGGGCGGTGGAAAGCGCAGCGAATTTGGACTTCGTGCGCTCGGTCTGCTTACAGCGTCCCCGAATACAGATGTCCTGTTCAACCTCCATTATGCCGAAGATAATGGCATCAACCCCGCCCCGCTCAACGATAGCCGCGATGTGGGATCACATGAAATTTCCATCGGACCGGACGGTATTCAAGACACGGATAATGAATTTCATGGCGGGTCCGTCAAAATCACCCATCAAGCCGGTGATGTCGAAATCGTCTCGCTCACTGCCTATGAAGCCTATAATCAACAATATGGTTTCGACTTTGACGGCACGCCCGCCCCGTTCGACGTGCCCAGCCTGAATGCCAATCTCGCCTATGATCGGGATTTCTTTCAAATCAGCGAAGAGCTTCGCGTCAGCTATAATACCGATACTGCAGAGCTGATGGCGGGCCTCTATCTCGAAGCGGAGGATTTCGAGCAGGACTATCTGATTTGGTGCGGCGAACTGGATGATGACACGCTTTTGGGGTCGTGCCGTTATGTTGGCGCACCGGGACGCGCGGGACCCACACCCGCATCAGACGGAACCGCGACGACACTGCTTTCGACCATCACGCAATCACGCAAGACGGCAGCGCTCTTCACCTATAACACCGTCGAATTGACCTCGAGTTTGGATGTCATTTTAGGCGCACGTCTTAGCCATGAGACGATAGATGGTAGTGGTGAAGGACGACACATTTTTGATGATGGTGTCGTCGCCCTGAATAATCGGGACGGGCTTGGGCTTGCACGCGGTGCCAACCGTATTTCCGACACACGCCTATCCGGCAATATCGGGCTGAATTACACGCTGCCGGACGCGACCCTGCTATATGCCTCTTATTCCAACGGCTATAAGAGCGGCGGCTTTAACGGCGAAGTCATCAATAATGCGAGTCATTTCAGTGATGAAGGCCTGTTTGAGGCAGAGACCGTCAACGCCATAGAGACAGGCATCAAATTCACACGCGGCACACTCTCCGCGAATGTGGCGGGCTTCTACCAATTTTATGATAACCCTCAGGCCCGCATTTTCGTCCCCTTTGCGACGGGCGATGGCGGATCCTTTACATCTAACTCGCTCTCCAATTTGGATGAAGCGGTGTCTTATGGTGTGGAAGCTGATGTGAGTTGGACCCCGACTGAAGGTCTGGACTTTTTTGCGGGCGTCACACTCATGGACACGGAAATCCAACAAACCGATAATCCTGATGTGCCACAAAATACGGAGATTTTTGACGGCAATCCTCTGCCCTTTGCCTCGGATTTTTCAGGGGTCGTTTCCTCACGCTATGAATGGTCCCTGACGGAAAAGCTCAATGCCTCTGTTGAGGCCAATGGCAAATATCAAACTGCCTTTTACCTGGATGCGGAAGGCCGGGATGATCGCCGCCAATCCGGTTATGAAATCATTGATGGGGCAGCGACGCTACATCTGAAAAACGGGATCGATATCGGGATTTGGGGCCGCAATTTAACGAATTCGGATTACGCTGTCTCAGGCTTTGGCTTCATCGGTTATAACACGTTCCGCGGCGCCCCGCGCAGTTATGGTGTGGCACTCAAATACGCCTATTAAAATTAGCCACGCGGAAGTTCCTGCTGCTCATCTGGGAAACAGCCGAACGTCATATTTAAAGCAGGACGTGCCCGCAGAGTTGATCTTTCTGTCGGAATACCGGCAGAAAAGTAGAGTTTTGTT
>CAYZGF010000346.1:0-2119 GCA_964477595.1 uncultured Algimonas sp. | reverse complement strand
TCGTCTATATGGGCGCAGTGGATATTGTGCGCCAAAAACCAAATGTGTTCCGCATGCGCCTCCTTGGCGCGGAAGTCCGCGCTGTCCATTCCGGCACCGCGACATTGAAAGACGCGATGAATGAAGCACTGCGCGATTGGGTGACCAATGTTGGCGATACGTTTTATTGTATCGGCACCGTCGCAGGCCCGCATCCCTACCCCGCCATGGTGCGTGATTTCCAGGCCGTCATTGGTCGCGAAGCCAAGCAACAAATCTTGGAGGCAGAAGGCCGCCTGCCAGATGCGGCGGTAGCCTGTATTGGCGGCGGGTCAAATGCGATGGGCCTGTTCCATGAATTCGTTCCTCATAAAGAGGTCCGCTTGATTGGTGTCGAAGCCGCGGGCAAAGGCGTGAAATCCGGATTGCATGCCGCGTCCTTGACGGGCGGAACGCCCGGAATTTTGCACGGAAACCGAACTTATCTACTGCAAGATGAAAACGGGCAAATTGCAGATGCCCATTCGATTTCGGCGGGCCTCGATTACCCCGGTATTGGACCGGAACACTCCTATCTCCACGATATTGGCCGCGCGGAATATGTCAGCGCGACAGATGATGAAGCGCTACATTGGTTCCAAGAATGCGCGCGACTGGAAGGCATCTTGCCAGCCCTGGAACCCAGCCACGCCCTCCCCCGCACAGTTGAACTCGCAAAAGAACTCGACAAAGACGGTCTCATCATCATGAATATGTGCGGTCGCGGCGATAAAGATGTGTTTACGATCGCGGAAGCGCTGGGTGAGCATATTTCTGAGGGAACCGAGGGGTAAACTCACGCTTCAAACGAGAAGCATTTTAGAAAAAGGTTTACCAAGTAAATGGGAGCTGTTGTGCCAAGGATAATTAAAGTCCTTATCATCTTTGCGTGTCTTGGAATTACGACTAGTATCTCATTCGCACAAACTGAGACACCCGATTACAGCGGTTTGAACCCGACAGAACTCCAATCCTTAGCTGATCAGGGCGATATGCATGCCATCTTCACCCAAGGTTATAATCTCATTTTCGATGACAAAATGGGTGTTCTTCCAAACCCTGATTTCGCTGCAGCAAAAACCCTACTTGAGAAAGCCCATGCAGGCGGGCACGATACGGCAAATTCAATCCTGATGCTCTATTATCAGGGTGAGTTTGGAGAAGAACCTGATTTAGAAAAACTTGAAAACCTTCTCATGACATCATCTGAGCGTGGAAGCGCTATTGCGCAGCTGAACTACGCCTATAGATATATATATTCGGATGAGCCGAGCACATCGGACCAAGCCCTTAAATATCTGATGAGTGCATCAGAGGAAAGCAGTGTCGCCGAAACCGCTTATCCTTTGCTGATAGAAGTCTTGTACGGCGTGAAATCCGACAAACAAAAAGACTTGGCGCTTGCCCGTCAGAAAGCGCTCGACTGTGTGAAACAATGGCCTGAAAATTCCTTTTGCCACTACATTCTGGGTCGCGATTTTGAGAATGGTTGGGGCGGTCAAAGTGATTTGTTGAAACGCGATGTGCATTTCATGACCGCCGCCGAGCTGGGTGACCCCAGAGCCCAATGGACTATCGGCATGCGGTATCTAAATGGAGACCGCGTTGATCAGAATGAGTTGACAGCCTATAAATGGGTCAAAAAATCAGCCGACCAAAAACATATCAATGGATTGATAAGCTTCGCTGTCATGAATGCCTTGGGACAAGGTACAGAAGTCAATCATTCAGCCTCTTTCCAAGCCTATGAAACAGCTGCTTCTCTCGGCAGCGCCCACGCCATTAGGGGATTGGGCAGTATGCATTGTGCAGGCGAAGCACCAAAAACTGACCGTGACTTGTGCGGGGCAGCGCTTATTTTGGCCTATGAATTGAATGACGATCAAGCAGCCAAACTGCTCACACATTTTTTCGACGTCACGGACCAAGCCGACTTCGACACGCTAAAAAAGACAACTGCGCCCGCAAGGGCCACCTTAATCAGTCGATATGATATTCCACTCTAAGTGAGTCTGATTTTCGCTAGAAAATAGAGGCAGAGGCCCGTAAAGCGCAGCGCTATGACGCATCGTATTGACCAAACCTTCGCCAATCGAAAAGC
>CAYZGF010000345.1:0-2121 GCA_964477595.1 uncultured Algimonas sp. | reverse complement strand
AACCTCTCTGAAACCCTCCCGCGCTACGCCCCCTCATGGCTTTGGTTCAATATATTTACACGTCAATTTTGATCACGGAGCTGACGGCGCAAAATGCGTATGACACCTCCGCTATGAGTACCAAGGTCTGTCAGCAATTCGGGATTACGGGCCGCGTATTTGCCAATCGCCAAAAGGCGCTCGCCATCACCGAAGGCGAAGAAGAGATTGTAAAACGCTATTTTGAGTCTGTCGCCAATGATCCCATGGCAGGGAACATTCTTCTCCACGTTAAACGAAGTATTCCTATTCGGGAATTTGCAGATTATTCAGTGTGGCTCAATCTGGGGCAGACGTTTGAGTTTAGCCAATATGTTCGGGAACTGACACCGCAAAGCCTGCATCAGGCATGGCCAACAAACCTCTCAGCTAAAGTCCGCATAATGGCAGATGCCTATCTCGATCCGGAGATGTTGGCGGCTTAAGCCGCTTGTTTTGACGGGCCGATTTGATCGCGGATCTCGGCGAGTAATTCCATGCTTTTCAAGCGCGCGGCCTGATCATAAAACGGCATGGAGACGATGAATTCATCCGGCTGTAGCTGGTCATGAAAACTCGACAGACGCCCCGCGATTTGCTCCGGACTCCCGACGGCGCTGCCTGCCAGCATCGGCTCAATATGGGCGGCGATTTGCGGCGGGACTTTCAGATTTTCAATAGGCGGCTTAACGAGGCCGCGCTGACCCGTGACCATGCCGACAAAGGCCTGCACTAATGTTGAGAAATGGAACTGCGCTTCGGCGTCCGTGTCAGCCGCAAATACACTGCACGCCATCATGAAATAAGGTTTGTCCAGATAGGCCGATGGTTTAAATTCATGACGATAAGTCTCTGCAGCTTGGAAAAGATGTTGTGGGGCAAAATGTGACGCGAAAGCATAAGGCAAGCCCAAATGCGCCGCGAGTTGCGCGCCGAATAGGCTGGAGCCCAAAATCCAAACCGGGACATGTGTGCCTTCACCCGGAATAGCCCGTACGGGCAAGGGGGCGTCAGCGTCATGATCGGATAAGAAGGACATCAACTCTATGACGTCTTGCGGGAAACGATTGGCTGCGGCGGGGCCGTCCTTGCGCAGGGCATGAATGACATTTTGGTCTCCGCCCGGTGCGCGGCCCAAGCCTAGATCAATACGGTTCGGATGCAATGTCGCCAGCGTACCGAATTGCTCGGCAATGGTGAGCGGTGAATGGTTCGGCAGCATTATGCCGCCGGAGCCGAGACGGATCGACTTTGTATGGGCCGCAATATGGGCGATCAAAACCGAGGTGGCAGAACTGGCAACGGAGGTCATATTGTGATGCTCTGCATACCAAACGCGGTTATAGCCCAAGCGTTCAGCTGTTTGGGCCGTGCTGACGCAATCTTCAAAGCTTTGGGAGATGGACCCGCCTTCAACGACACGGGCTAGATCGAGAATGGAGAACGGGATGGGCATTCAATCAAGATAGGCGCTTGGGGGGTGAAATCAATCCCGTGAACGGTTCGCCGGACTTGACACTCACCCTCCATCCGCTACTTCCGCCCGCACATTAACCCGATGCGCCTGACCGTTTCTCAGCCCCGCATCTCAAGAGTCCCGCTAAAGCGGACTAAAGGACGATAAAATGCACGCTTTCCGTAGCCATACCTGTGGCGAACTCCGTAAATCTGATGTCGGCGAAACCGCCAAACTTTCCGGTTGGGTCCACCGCAAACGCGAACACGCCAATGCGTTGTTCATCGACCTGCGCGACCATTACGGCATCAGCCAAGTCGTCGTTTATCCAAATGAAGATTTCTATGAGAGCGCGAAACGCTGCCCATCAGAGAGCGTCATCACAGTCACAGGTGAAGTGCTCGCCCGAGATGCGGAGGCCGTGAATGCGGAGCTGGACACAGGTGAAGTTGAACTGCGCGCACAGACTTTCCTGATAGAGAGCCAAGCTGACCCGCTTCCACTGCCTGTTTTTGGCGAGCAGGACTATCCGGAAGAAATCCGCTTAAAGCATCGCTATCTCGATCTGCGTCGCGACACGCTTCACAACAACATCATTTTGCGCGGTAAGGTGATTAACTCACTGCGCAGCCGAATGATTGATCAAG
>CAYZGF010000344.1:0-2146 GCA_964477595.1 uncultured Algimonas sp. | reverse complement strand
GCGCAACACTTCTTTTTCAAATCCCTTTTATCCGAGCCTGGAGCCGAGGCACGAGCCTACCTGAAGGGACGGGGGCTCGATAAAGCCGCGTGCGAGACGTTTGGTATCGGCTTTGCCCCGAACAGCTATTCCGCGCTCAAAGATGAACTCACTCATAAAGGCGCGTCTATTGACCTGCTCGTAGAGACGGGCTTGCTGATCAAAGCCGAGGAATCTGGACGCGCACCATGGGATAGATTTCGCAATAGAATTATGTTCCCAATACGTGATCCACGTGGGCGCCTCGTTGCCTTTGGCGGGCGCGCAATGGAAAAGGATGCGAAAGCTAAGTATCTGAATTCAC
Organism: uncultured Algimonas sp.; assembly: GCA_964477595.1. Taxonomy (GTDB): domain Bacteria; phylum Pseudomonadota; class Alphaproteobacteria; order Caulobacterales; family Maricaulaceae; genus Litorimonas. The sequence continues at coordinate 1,803 of CAYZGF010000344.1, read as the reverse complement.
CGGAAACTTCACTGTTTCACAAAGGGCGTGTACTTTATAATTACCCAGATGCGCGGCGCGCTTTATCCAACCCTCAAAATCCTGCTCGCGGCATGATAGTGGCCGAAGGATATATGGACGTTATCGCCCTCGCCCGCGCGGGTTTTGAACACGCGGTTGCGCCGCTAGGTACCGCCCTAACCGAGGACCAAATCGAACTTCTCTGGCGAGCAGGGCCCGAACCAATCCTATGCTTTGACGGCGACAAAGCCGGTCTGCGGGCAGCATTTAGGTCCGTTGAGCGAGCCTTACCGATTTTAAAGCCCGGCCAAACCATGCGGTTTGCGATTGTTCCAGGAGGACAAGACCCAGATGATTTAATACGCGCCCAGGGACCAGACGCTATGCGGGCCGTGTTGGAAAAGTCGATCCCGCTGGTGGACATGCTGTGGCAGCGGGAAGTCGAAGCGGAACCCCTTGAAACGCCGGAGGCACGTGCGGGTCTGAAAGGTCGGATTTTCGAAGCCCTGAACACGATCGCCCACCAGGATGTGAAATCTCAATACCAGACGGAATTATTGTCGAGGTTTGACTTACAGTTCGGCCGTCAATCAAGGCGCAAAACACCCTACACTGGAAGTAAAAATACGCAGACTTACGTTCCGGCAGACCAAAAACAGGCCATGCAATCAGACGCGATGCACGCCGCGCGAGAAAGCCGCCTCGTGGGAGCTGTGATTCTCTGGCCCGAAATGCTTGAACAGCTCGATCAGCTGTTTTTTGAGCTTTCAATTTCCCAATTGAACCTGTCACAACTGCAAGGCTCAATATTATCCTACTATCAACACACAAAAGCGGTTGATAAAACAGGGCTTTACTCCCATATAGACGCGGAAGGATTGGGACATATCTTGAAAGACCTGACACGAAGCCGAGGCTTGACCACGGCAGCCATGGGCGGGTCGGACGCGGACTTGGACACACGATTGGCACTGTGGAAAGCAGAAGCCGCTGCTCTTAGGGGCTTAAACCAAGATCACAGCGCACGAGAAGATGCCCGGTCAAGAATGGCGGATACCATTCGCGACGATAATGCCGAGGCGCTGCAGCGGCTTATGCGGTCATCGCGAAATACCCGTCAGTAGGAAATTTTACACCCCTTGAAGGTATACTTCATGGGGTTAAGTGACATGGGGTCATAACGCATGACCTCTTTGGAGTGACAAATATGGCTGAAGCCACGAGCGAAACAACAGCGCCCGAAACGGAAAACACCAACACATCTAATGATACAGGTACGGAGGCCTCAAACGCCCCGACCAATCGGTTGGATATGGAAAATCATGACGTAAAACTCATGATCACTAAGGCCCGAAAAAGCGGCCTTCTTACATCCACCGAGCTCAACAAGCATATCGACCTCAACGGTATTACAGCCGAAGACATCGAAATCACGCTCGCACAGCTGTCTGATCTTGGCATTTCGGTTATTGATGACAAAGAAGACGAGACGATGGGGCCCAAAACCCTGGCTCGTGCACAGACGACAACGGTCAAGGGCGGCAATTCGAAAGAAGAGCTTGACCGGACCGACGATCCCGTTCGGATGTACCTCCGCGAGATGGGCACCGTCGAGCTTCTGTCACGCGAAGGCGAAATCGCCATTGCAAAACGTATCGAAGCTGGGCGCGACACGATGATCAAAGGGCTTTGTGAAAGCGCCCTTACCTTCGAAGCCATGATGGTCTGGCGCGAGGAACTCGAAGAAGGCCGAATCCTTCTGCGGGATATCATCGACCTGGATACGACCTACAACCGCTCAAT
>CAYZGF010000343.1:1159-2148 GCA_964477595.1 uncultured Algimonas sp. | reverse complement strand
ATCAAAGGCCTGGCGGAACTCGTTACGAAGGGCGTCGGATTCGAGGGTGAGCTGGTGTATGATACAACCAAACCCGACGGCACCCCCCGTAAGATTATGGATGACACCGTGCTGAAAGACCTGGGATGGACGCCGTCAATCTCACTCGAAGCGGGTCTGGGGGATGCTTATGACTGGTTCAAGAAACATTTGGATGAGCTCCGAGAGAACTAGATCCACTCAATCGAGTGGATTTTTGTATCATTACCCTCAAAGGTCAGGGTTACCGCCTCGCCGGGCCCTATGACTCTCTCGAAGCCAATTTCCGTAATCTCGCCATTTGAGTTAACCTCCGACGCAGATTGGTCGGGCATTGTAATCAATGAATGTTTGGCGTGTTTTACCCTCAAGCGGTTCTTTGCATCTCGATGCATATTCACCACAGGGTAGGTCTTTCCCGGAGTTGAAACGCTTAACGGGGTGCAGTTGGCTTCAAGATTTTGATCGCCTCGATAGGTCGAGCGATGACTTCGGTATAAAGCCAAAAGGCCAATAGCTGTTTTGTACATTGATTGCGTCCGCCTCAAGATGCTGGCGATCTCTTTCGTGCGGGGCCAATTCAGCGACGCCGTTTTCGTTTCTGTTGCCCATGTAACATTTGACAAAACCCGATCAGAGAAATGGAATTTCGAGTCGTTCTCATAGAGACGAAGCCAGAGGTCCCAATCCATGGAATATTGGAGGTCGCGGTTTATGCCGTGGATCGCATTTACGGCCTCCCGCCGAAAAAAACAGGAGGGTTGAGAAATAATATTAGTTCGGCGGAGCAGGGGGCTTATGGGCTCCACGGCAGGGTGAAGCCCAAGTATTGTCCCGTTCTCATTGCTGATCGTGCTGTGACCGTAAAGCACATCCAGTCGTGGATCCTGCTCAAATGCAGATAGAACAACTGGCAACACATCGCCTGTCAACGCATCGTCGGTATTTAGCCAAGCCAAGATTGGGCTTTG
>CAYZGF010000343.1:0-1149 GCA_964477595.1 uncultured Algimonas sp. | reverse complement strand
GATCCTCTTTGGTCATCATAACCGCGATTTCCAAATCGACGGATTGAGCCTTTAAGGAGCCTAGAACGGCCTTCAAATGTGGGGTCCAGTCGTGAATAGGAATGCTCACGGCAACGGAATTATTAGGTGTCATTACACGTATCTTTCACGCTGTAGGACTATCGGAACAGGTCCTATATCACGAAACAAAAAAAGGTAGAATTATTCATATCCTCAATGTACTTACTGTAAGGATTTCTTGGCCTATTCTTTGCATTTTGTGAAAGGTAGGTGTTTGAAAATGGGCGCAAATTCATGACAATTCAGACCGTTGATGAAATAAAGCAAATTGAGATACTCATGAACTTTTTTGCAAACCAGTTTCATCTTAAAACCCATTAGTTGCAAGAATGAAATTTTCAATTGTCATGCCGAGTTTGAATGCTGAGCGTTTCATTGACGCCGCTATTTCATCAATCACCAAACAAACCCATCGCGATTGGGAATTGGTGGTTGTCGATGGCGGATCCACAGATAAAACTCTTGATATTGTGAAGGATTGGGCCCGGAAGGACGGGCGAATCCAGCAAATCGATCTGCCAAAGAGTACAATTTACGAAGCTATTCTCGCTGGGTTTTCAGTTGCCACGGGCCAGGTTCTTTCTTGGTTGAACGCGGACGATCTCTATGACGAAGAGGCGTTGTCCAATGTAGATCAGGCGTTCCAATACGACGCAAAGGCTGAGTGGGTCACAGGGCGGCCTTCCATTATTGATCCGGCGGGTGAGCAATGTTGTGTTTATCCGCATTCGCCCCGACCTCGCTTTCTTATTCAAATGGGCGCGTTCAATCCGAATTTTTTAGGATGTATCCAAGCTGAGAGTACGTTCTTCAAAGTAGAGCTTTTTGAAAGGCTTTCGGATGAAGATAAGGCCGAAGTTTCCACTCTCAAATTGGCTGGAGATTTTCTTTTGTGGCGGAAGTTGGCCAAATTTGCTGCCTTACATCAAATCCCTGAGGTCGTAGGTGGTTTTCGAATCCATGGGGATAATGCGTCCCTCATTAAAGCTTCCAATTATCGTGAAGAGGTCGCGGCGACTGGCGCATGGTGCTTTTCGCCGAAAATGGCTTACCTTCTGCAAAATCTTTATAGAATGGTCACCTTTACAA
>CAYZGF010000342.1:0-2150 GCA_964477595.1 uncultured Algimonas sp. | reverse complement strand
AAAATCGATCCTGTAGACGCGCTGAGGTATGAATAATGACGAAGCCGTCCCGCCCCGTTCTGTCCGTCAGAAACCTTCACCGATCCTATCCATCGGGTGGGGGAACCCTTACCGTTATGGCAGGCGCAGATATTGATATTTATCCCGGTGAGTTAGTGGGCTTGATTGGACCGTCCGGCTCAGGAAAGTCCACATTACTCCATGCCGCAGGATTGCTGGAGAAGCCAAACGCCGGGGAAGTCTACATCAATGGTCGTGAGTGTTTGAAGCTCCCGGATGATGAGCGCACACGCATCCGTCGTGAGAGTGTAGGTGTGGTGTATCAATTCCATCATTTGCAGAAAGAATTCACGGCGCTGGAAAATGTTGCCATCCCGCAAATGATTGCAGGTGTTTCCGGTAAAAAGGCCGAAGCGGAAGCTGCACGGCTGCTCTCAAATATGGGCTTGGCCGAGCGCCTGACCCACCGTCCGAGCCAGATGTCAGGCGGTGAGCAACAACGTGTTGCGATTGCGCGGGCGCTCTCCAACCGTCCGCAAATCTTGTTAGGGGATGAGCCGACAGGCAATCTCGACCCCGCAACGTCTGACTCTGTCTTCCGCAGTCTCTTGAACCTCACCCGGACCGAAGGTGTCGCGGCCCTCATCGCGACGCATAATATGAACCTTGTACCGTTCTTCGACCGTGTCCTGACTGTGCGTGACGGCCTAGTTGTCCCGTGGACGGCTCCGCCGATTGAGGCCTTCGGATAGCGCCCAAAAGGCAAACCCGACAGCTATCAGGCCTAGTCCGCCCAGCGCCGCTTTTGGTCTGTCCATGACAACAAACACCAATGTTATGGCCGTGATCGTCAAATAAACGAGCGGCACAAATGGATAGCCCCAAGTCTTGTAAGGACGCGGTAAATCCGGTTGTCGCCAGCGCAGAACGAACAGGCCAACAATGGCGAGCAGGCTGTTAAAGGCGAGCATAGCCCCGGCGAAGACCAGAATCTGATCGAAGGTCTGCGTGAGAATAAAGACAACCGCTATTCCGGATTGGAACAAGATTGCCGCCCAAGGCACGCCGTCTGCTGTGCTGCGCCCCAACCACGACATGGCGCGGTAATCCTCTCCAACGGCTTGCAATGCGCGGGGACCTGCGAGGGTCATGGCACTAACGGTTGAGATGAGGAGGAGGGCCAACATACCGCCGACCAAACGTCCACCCGTATCTCCAAAAATACGGTCAGCGACGATATATCCAATTTCGACTTTCCCGCGCAGGGCCTCCGCAGGGGCTGCGTATAAAAAAGCGAGATTGAGCAGGACGTATAGGATGGTGACGAGCGCCGTTCCGATAAAGAGGATGCGCGGCAGGTCTCGCTGTGGGCGCTCCAGCTCTCCAGAGATATATGTTGCCGCGTTCCAACCGGTATAGGCGTAGGAAACATAGATCAACGCAACGCCGTAAGGGACGCTGAGCATAACGGACGGGTCGCTGGTCTTGGGGACGAGGTCCAAAGATTGGGGCGTCGCAGTGAAGATAAATGCCGCGAGGATAAAGGCTGCGATGAGAGCAATCTTTATGGCTGTGAAGGCGGTTTGCGTCGTCCCGGACACTTTGCGGGATCTCGCATGGAGTAGGGCGAGTATAATTACGAGCGCGCAGGCGAGGATTTTTTGCGAACCATCCCCCAAGCCTGCGGGTAATATCGCGCCCGTATATTTTGCAAATGCGATTGCGACGACGGCGGTGGGAGCGGCAAAGCCGATCGTCGCGCTGACCCAGCCTGAGATGAATCCTGCAGCAGGATGATAGGCTTCGCCGAGGAAGGTATATTCGCCGCCGGAGCGGGGCAGGGACGCGCCGAGTTCGGCGTATGACAGTGCACCGCACAAAGCGGCTAACCCGCCAATCACCCACAACATCATAACGGCGAATAAGCTATCAATATCGGCAAGCTGGTAGCCAAGCGCGGTAAAGACACCCACTCCAACCATATTGGCGATGATGATAGCGGTCGCTGTGCGAGGCGTGAAATTGGTGCGAGTCATACAAATTCTATGGCGCTCACCCGCCAAGGAGTCGAGGCTTAGAAAGTGTCAACTGGCTGGGCGAGCCGGATATCGGAATTTGCTAATCAAGGTTACACCGACACAACCCAAAGG
>CAYZGF010000341.1:0-2150 GCA_964477595.1 uncultured Algimonas sp. | reverse complement strand
GCGTGGACTTTCGCGGGGTCGAGATCGTCCTCAATCGCTTGATCGAGAATCTTGAAAATCTCTTTGCGGGAGCGCAGCTTTGTCTCGCGGAAGGCTTTCGGATTGGCCTGTTTGAACATTTGGCCGGCCATCGGGATTGCCATTGACCATTGTTCTTCCGGGACAACACGGTCAAAGAACCCGGCATGCATGGCGCCTTTCGGGTCAAAAATTTCACCATTGATGCAGCAGCGATTAAAATGGCTTTTCGTCAGATGATGACGCGCCATTTCAATGCCAAAATTATGCATGGTCATGCCGATCAGCGTTTCATTAAGGCCGACCTTATAGCTGCCGGCTTTGATCATGGAATAATCACAGGCCAAAGCGAGAAAGGCTCCCATGGCAATTGTGTGACCGGGCGCGGCCATAATGACGGGACGCGGATGCGCCATGATGCGGCGCGCAAATTTGGACCCCTTTGAGGTTAGTTCCAGCGCGTCCTGCGGCCCGCTGCCCATTTCTTTCAGATCGAACCCGCCCGACATCATGCCGTCCCGGCCTGTGATAATCACAATCGCGTCGTCTTTTTCAGCCATATCCAAGGCTTCATTTAATTCCGCCCAGGTTTGCGCGCCGAGTGCATTGGCTTTGCCGTCATCCAGCGTGATGACTGCGACGCCATCATTAAATGCGTAAGTCAGCTTTTCCATTTTATTGTTTCCTTATGAGGTCGATCTCATTGGCGAGGTCGTCATTTCCCTTGCTGCGCAAATCCGCAATGATGCGGGACTGCGTTTCAGCATTCTTATTTTGGCTTAATTTACGGATACCACGCACTGTGTCCATGCGCATTTCGAAATAGAGGATATGCGGGAAGAGGCGGGAGGCATAGCTGGCCGCGTCTTCCATGGCCCAACCTTCCTCCGGTTCATATCGCTCTATCAGATCCTGCATGCGATCAACGCTTTCCTCGGCGGACAGCGCCCGGGTCGTCCCATGCACATGAACGGCCGTGTAATCCCAAGTCGGGACTGAAGTTTCAGGCTTATCGTAAAGCGTTGCAGAGATGTAATCATGCGGACCGTGAAAGGCGGCGAGGAAAATCATCGACGTCCCGATAAAGGCCGTCATTGGATTATTCGCGGCGATGTGCCCGTATAAAAACTCACCCTCGCGCTCCATTGGCAAATGGGTCGCCAAAGGCCCGTCCACATTGGACGATGCCAAAAGCGGGAAGCCGTGCGTGTCGATGATCCGGTTTATATAATCCGGACTGTCATCGATGTAGTGAATGGGTGGGTAGGACATAATAACGATCTGGTGTCACACCGTCGTGGCGCGAAGCAACACCCGGTGCCTATTCCCTGAAGGTGGCGCAAAAAGCAGAAATCAAACTCTCCACAAATTTCACGGAATGGGCACCGGGCGGGTAAACCCGCGTCGGTGTGACAAAATATTTAATTAAAGCGACCGCGCGATGACCAATTTCATAATCTCATTTGTTCCGCCGTAAATACGTTGAACGCGGCTGTCGCGATACATGCGACCGATGCGGTATTCATTCATAAATCCATAACCGCCGTGAAGCTGGAGACAGCGATCAATGACTTCGCATTCCTTATCGGTGACCCAATATTTCGCCATGGACGCCGTGACGGTGTCCAGTTCTCCGCGCAAATGTTTTTCGGCACAATCATAGACGAATGTCTTCGCAATCGTGACGATCGTTTTACATTCGGCTAGCTCAAACTGCGTGTTTTGGAAATTCAGGATTGGCTGTCCAAAGGCTTTGCGGTCTTTGACGTAAGCGATTGTGTCGGCCAGTGCGGCTTCCATTTGCGCAACGCCTTGGACGGCAATGTTCAAACGCTCTTGCGGCAGTTCTTTCATCAGCTGAATAAAGCCTTGGCCCGTATCCGTGCCGAGCAGGCTATCTGCCGGAACTTTCATGTCGTCAAAGAACAGCTCGGCTGTATCCTGCGCATCCATCCCAACCTTGTCGAGAATGCGTCCGCGGCGGAAACCTTCCAGATCATCTGTTTCCACAACGAAAAGCGATTTCGAGAATTTTCCTTCGCCGCCTGTATCTGCAACGATGACAATAAGGTTCGCCGTGCCGCCATTGGTGATGAAGGTTTTGGAGCCGTTAATGACCCAGCCATTGCCGT
>CAYZGF010000340.1:0-2171 GCA_964477595.1 uncultured Algimonas sp. | reverse complement strand
AAATTTTTGCAAATTTGCCCGCGTAATTACCCAACTGAGTTTCGTCCAAGGTGTCGAAATGGGGCGTCCGTCTTTTATCGCAGCGATAACGACATCCCAGCCACTGACTGTGACGCTTTCCGGTCAGGCCGTGAAAGTCATGGAAGGTCGGCTTTGCCTTTAGCATATAAAAAAATCGACAGTGATCAAACTGCCGATTTCAAGAATTTGATTTTATAAAGGATTTACTCCGCCGCTTCCGCAAATCCGCATTGACGTTGTTCCATCTTGATTTGCTTGGTCAGGCGCACGGCATTTTGCGCGTAAGCTTCTGTAACGGAACCGGAATTCACGACCTTACCGCGCAGCGTGCTGACATCTTCACAGAGATGGAACACGAGCTTATTAGCGGATTTTTCGCGCCCGTCTTTCGGTGCGATCCAATAGACGACATCTTGTCCGCCTGTGGCCTCAGATACGGCTTCTGTATCGCGAGCGATCTCTTGCGCTTGTTCTGCCACGGCAGGTGAGCAAGCTGTGGTGGCTTCACCCGTTTTAATCTGACGTGCGCATTCGTTCATGTCCTGCGTATATTGCTCTGTCGATGGCGGTTTGAAATCAATCCCCACTGTGGTCGCGATGAGGGCCAAGCCCACGCCCACAGCGCCAGCGATTTTCTTATTTTTCGGATCCATATCCTTGTCCAAGAAAATTAGAGCCAGAAGCGGGAGAAAGGCAATAACCGTAATAATCGCGCCGAGTTGGTTCTGCACGAAGAATTTGAAAGGCTCCGCTTTCGTCGCCGGATCATGACGATTGGATTTTTTCCAAAGAATGCTGCCCAGCATGGCAAAGACGGCAATAACGACCAGCAAACCGATCAGCAGGACAAGACCGCCACTGTTAAACGTATCTCTGAGCAGTAGGACGATGGCTGCGATCTCTGTGGCGATGGCAACAAACCAAGACCCGCCCGCCATGAGGCGAAGCTTTTTCGCTTTGGCTTTTTGATCATTTGTCGCTTGCCACGCTTTGGTGACATCGACCTCTGTTTCGACTTCCGTTCCCGGTTCAGTTTCACTCATTTTCTTCCCCTCCAAATGATATGTTATGCTGGTTTAACATTAATCCGTGTGGCGGGAATAGCGAATTTTACGCCTCGCAAAAGCTTCGCAAGACGCGGTTTAACTACCGTTCATCTCAAAATGTCTTTCAGAATATGGGTGAAAGGAATTTTCTATCCCATGTTAAACTCATTTTCTGGAGTCAAAAATACAAACCTATTCAGTAACTTATAAAAAGCTCAAAAAACTCCATCCTCACTTTGTCTTTTATCCCGCATATTTAATCTGTTCCGATGGGATGGACAGGCAGGCGATCGTGGTTTGTTGCTCATCGGACGGTAGGGTTGAGCAGTTGCGCCGACGGGCGCAGCCTGTGCCGGGCCTTTTACATCGAGAGGCGACCGCCTGTTCTTAAACCGGGGCCGTCATGACCGTCGGAAGATGGGGCTGGCTAATTGCAGTAGGAAACGCGTATAGCCGGCACGAGAGAAACGTCTCACCAGCGTTTTGATCGTGATGACGTGTCTGACCGGAAGGACTGACTGCGGGACCCCCGCCCGATGTATCAAAAACTGCCGCCGCAGGGAGTGCAATTCGCGTAAGCGAAATGCACAGGTCTTTGCGTAAAACACTAAACACATTTGGTCTCCATCGCGGAGACCGACTCTGCGGACTGTCCTTTATCAGGAAGCTTGCACTTTGGCTGCCACTGGATTGGCAGTGAGCAATACCTCCTGCGCAAATTTCATGCTCTATTAGAAAGGCCCGCGCATGACCCGAACATCCAGACAATCCTCAACCCCAAAACAAAACTTACTCGCTGCCAGCTCACTCAACCCGAAAAAGCCAAGCCGTGGTCTCAGCTTGCAAGAGCAAATCTTGGAAACCAAATTACGGAGCGATCAGGCCAAGCTGACTGCGTTGGAGGCGGAACTACCCTCTCCTGATACTAAGCAAAATATGCGATATGAAGATATGCCGCCGCCTTCGCCCGAACAGGAGGCGGAATTTCGTCAGCGGTTACGAACGATTATGAAAGACATTGCGGCGGCGAGAGAGAAATCGGGACCCGATGAAGGGCAAACCGTGCAGGATTGGCTGCGCGGGCAAGGCGCAACAATTCCGGAT
>CAYZGF010000339.1:0-2190 GCA_964477595.1 uncultured Algimonas sp. | reverse complement strand
GGTTAGTCAGCCTCCGCCGCCCAGCGTTTTTCATTTTCCGCGATCTGCGCTTCTAATGCGCCGATCATCTCTAAATGCCGCTCAGACTCCACGGATAAAAACAACATCAATGAACTCTCATCATCCCCTCTGACAGCGATCTGATAGACGGCGTCGGTCAACCCGCCACCCTCTTCGGTCATTTGTAATCGGTCGATGTCTGTTAAATCATAGGCCAGCACTTGTTTGCGGGGTTTATCGTCCTCCGACCAATATCCGATGATGCGTTTATCCGTCATGATTGACCCGCCATAAGTTACATCGAATAGCCCTTCCGAATAATAATATCGGACAGCTTCATCAGGCTGGATAATATCGGCTTCTAACAATTTCTCACGTTGCTTGCCGGGTAGTTCCTCTCCGGTTTGAACTAATGTTGCGGGTGCCAAGCTGGTCGTGGTGGCAAGGCCCAGGCCGACCAAGCCGATAATAATGACCGCGAAAATACCGAAAAGCCAAAGCAACCATTTTTTTCCCGTTTTGTAGTCGGGATTCTCAGCCTTCTCTAGTTTATGCCACGCAAATGCCCCACGGGTGGCCTGGAAAAAGAACCATAAAAACAGGGCGCTAATGAACAGGCCCGAGACTTTTCCGGTTTCAAGTCCGATGATTATCTTTGACGCCAAAAAATAGACGAACATCAAAACGGCAGCGACGCGCGATTTTCGCCATATGAAAAAAGCCAAGAGAAAGATAATGAAGATATCAAAGAGTAGCCAGATATCATTGAAATAACCGAGGCTATCATCAGAACTATCAGTGCCCATTGCTATCAACATGATGAGTAGTGTCAGACTACCCGATACCAGCGCCGCGATCGCACCTTGATTTGTTGCCTTGACGGCCTCTTGTCTATCCATGTTCAGAACTCCCCCTAGGCTAAGAACATCCCTATTCTGCAACTTCAAGTCAATGTCGCGATAAAGTAATTCGATAAAAATAAAAAAGCGCGATGTGTGTTTCTGCGAGGGGATAAGGGGGAGAAACAGACATCGCGCCAGTAAGCTCTCAGGGACTAGAGCTTATGTCGTGTTTACGCCCGGTCCGATATTTGGATGCAGTGGGACGAGAAAAACTTCGGGAAAAGAGTATTTCGTTAACTTTTGATAAAGGTTTGAAGGTGTTGGAGTGTTTCCCGCAATAAAAAAGCGCGGCATCCTTGGGGATACCGCGCTCATAAATTGCCCGAACCTTTGGTCCGGAATTTAGGTCTTCTGCGATTTACGCCAGTTCGAAACGGTCCGCATTCATGACTTTCGTCCAGGCTGCGACGAAGTCTTTGGCAAACTTCTCTTTATTGTCGTCCTGGGCATAGACTTCCGCGAAAGAGCGAAGGACTGAGTTTGAACCAAAGACCAAATCAGCTTTTGTCGCTGTGAATTTGATCTCACCCGTCAGACGATCGCGCAGCTCATATGTGCTGTTTTCAACCGGATGCCATGTATTGCCCATATCCGTCAGATTGACGAAATAGTCATTGGACAGGCTGCCGACATTATCGGTGAAGACGCCATGTGACGACCCGCCATAATTCGTGCCCATGACGCGCATACCGCCGAGAAGGACAGTCATTTCTGCACCTGTCAGACCCATTAACTGTGCGCGGTCGAGGAACATTTCCTCAGAGAGGCTGGCAAATTCGGGCTTTGCGAAATTGCGGAACCCATCGGCTAGTGGCTCCAGCACGTCAAAGCTGTCTGCATCCGTTTGGGCGTCTGTCGCGTCACCTCGACCCGGCGTAAATGGTACATCAATAGTGTGACCACCGGCTTTCAGGCTGGCTTCAAGTCCGACATTACCCGCGAGGACAATGACGTCTGCGATAGATGCGCCTGTCTCTGCCGCAATTGGCTCAAGGACCGCAAGAACTTTGCTGAGGCGTTCCGGCTCATTCGCTTCCCACTCATTTTGCGGGGCCAAGCGAATACGCGCACCATTGGCGCCGCCACGATTATCCGTACCCCGGAACGTCCGTGCGCTGTCCCAAGCCGTGTTGATCATCTCAACAGGTGTCAGGTCTGTCGCGGCGATTTTCGCTTTGACAGAGTCGACATCATATGAAGTTGAACCCGCCGGAATTGGATCCTGCCAGATAAGGTCTTCCTGCGGCACCCATGGGCCGAGATAGTTCACTTTTGGTCCCATATCGCG
>CAYZGF010000338.1:0-2202 GCA_964477595.1 uncultured Algimonas sp. | reverse complement strand
GCTTTGCAGCTTTGCGCTTAGGCTTTGGCGCTGTTTTCCCCGCAATTACGGCCCCGACCTCACCATCGCCGAATGTTAGACTGACTCCCTGCCCAGATTTAGCACTAGCTTTGGACCGAACAACCTGCCCGGCCTCATCACGGACAAGGACAAAGCCGCGATCAAGAGTGCCTTTATAAGAATAGGCCTCAAGCAATTTTGCCGCACGGTCCAAACGTTGGGATTGCGTTTCGAGCCGACGTTTCAAGGCAGTTTCGGCGCTTCCGCCCAGACGGGTAAGTGTCTCAGACTGGCGCGAGAGCGTCGTGAGCTGGCGTTGTTTCGTAAAGCGCATCGCCGATTGTAGGGCCTGACCCTGACGCGCAAGAGAGTTTTTCTTTGGGTCCAGTAATCTGGAAATGGGCGGGAGTGACGCACGAGAACTGTCCAGGCGCTGTCGCGCCGGAGCCAAAACGGAGTCAATTCGGGGCAAGCGCGCCGCGCGTAATGTCGTCGCCCGTTCCGTCGTCGTTCGGCGCAAGGCCCGCAGCAATCGCTGTCCATAATCCCCGACCGTTTCGAGCCAATCCGCGCGGACAGGAACAGCAACCTCGGCAGCCCCCGTGGGCGTAGGTGCACGGTAATCCGCAACAAAATCGATCAGCGTCCAATCCGTTTCGTGACCCACAGCTGAGATCAGCGGGATTTTTGAATGAGCAGCCGCGCGCGCAACTATTTCCTCATTAAAACACCAAAGGTCTTCCATCGAGCCACCGCCTCGCGCGACGATCAAAACGTCAGGCCGAGGAAATCCATCAGCTTCATTGAACCCGTTGATCGCGGCCGTGATTTGCTCTGCCGCTTTATCGCCCTGAACCAAGACGGGCCAAACCAGAACATGACCGGGGAAACGATCGGTGATCCGGTGGAGGATATCGCGAATGACGGAGCCAGTCGGGGACGTCACCACGCCAATTGTTTTGGGCAAAAACGGGAGTTCGCGTTTTCGTTCAGCCGAAAAAAGACCTTCTTTCTCTAGCATCTTCTTGCGCTTTTCGAACAGCGCCATAAGGGCGCCGGCACCAGCCAGCTCCATTTTATCGATATTGAGTTGGTAATTTGAGCGCCCAGGATAGGTCGAAAGCTTACCCTCGCAGATAACCTCCATGCCCTCTTCCGGACGCATGGACAGCCTCGACATGACGCCTTTCCAAATGATGGAATTGATGACCGCACGGTCGTCTTTGATATCTAGATAGCAGTGGCCGGATTTCGCAATTGTTGTCCGACCCAGCTCACCCCGCACGCGGACGTGACCATAGGTGTCTTCAACTGTGCGCTTTAGAGAATGCGCGAGTTCCGAGACCGTGAATTCGGGTGTGTTGGTTGTCATGGGAGTGCACCTAGAGGATTCGCGATATGAAGTCATGACTTTGAGAAGGTCAGTCCACATGATAGAGGCGGCGCCATGTCCACAACAACCCTGATAAGCAACCCGCCGACTCCGCCTGCCTCTATGGATGGCAAAGTGCATCTCGTTGGCATGGGCCGGAAAGAAATCGCGGATGAATTGCTAGGGATTGGTATTGAGCCCAAAAAAGTCCGTATGCGGACGAAACAGATTTTTCACTGGATCTATAATTACGGTGTGACCTCATTTGACCAGATGACAAATATTGGGAAACCGCTCCGCGCAAAACTCGAGGCCGGGTTCACATTGGATCGTCCCGAAATCGTTGAACGACTGATTTCTGTCGACGGAACTCGCAAATATCTTATCCGCATGGCACCGGGTGTTGAGGTTGAAAGCGTCTTCATTCCGGATGTGTCCAAAACGGGCGCACTCTGCGTATCCAGCCAAGTCGGCTGCACACTGACCTGTACCTTCTGCCACACAGGGACGCAGCGCCTCGTCCGCAATCTGACAGCCCGTGAAATCGTTCTCCAAGTCATTATTGCGCGTGACGATTTGGGTGAATGGCCGACCACGCAAGAAAACCGCAAGCTGACGAACATTGTCTTCATGGGTATGGGCGAGCCACTTTATAACACAGAGAAAGTCGGCGACGCGCTGGACACAATTTGCGATCCGGAAGGTCTCGGTATTGGACGTCGCCGTATCACAGTCTCTACATCGGGCGTGGTTCCGGAAATCGGCCCAATGGGCGAACGCACCTCTGCGCAACTCGCGATTTCGCTTCACGCGGCCAATGATGAACTGCG
>CAYZGF010000337.1:923-2209 GCA_964477595.1 uncultured Algimonas sp. | reverse complement strand
CTCTTACCGCTTCCGAAATTTCTGATCAAAGCGCTCGGCGGATTGGGCCGTGAAATCCTGCTGGCAGATCAAACCATCCTGCCGAGAAAAGCCGAAAGCCTCGGCTTCAGATTTTTGGACGCAGATATCGAAACTGCCATGAAAACACATTTACGTCCGAGAAATATCCGCAAGACGCGTTTCCCCACAAAACTCAGAACGGTATGAAAATGGAAAAAGGCGAGACAAAGTTCTTCCATATTTGGGGGTATGGCCTTGTCGTACTCTGGTGCACATTCGTCGTCATTGTGTTCATCGGTCAAATTTTTGAGACTTGGCCGAACATATTCATTGCGTTAGCCCGAACCATATCTTCTGTGATTTTAATCAGCCTGTTTGCTGTCCCGGTCGCGGCAATGGTGACCCTTGCGATTGGAGGTTTCGCATGGCTCGTCTTAAAGCAGATCGATCTACCGAATAGCTTGCGCGCAACACTTTCAGGCGGTTTGGCCGGTAGCCTCGTCTTTCTTCCCATCCTGATTACAGAACTCTCAAATAATCAGACAAGTGTTAGGCTCGGCATGTTGTATTTTTTACTTGGCCTCGGCGCCCTAGGGCTTTGGTCAGGATGGCTGGGTGAAAGGCTTGCCAGGCGTCATGTGCGCATCGACCCCGGCGAGATTGCAGATAGTTTTGATTGATAAATAACGCCCTCTTTCCAAACTTTGAAAAACGTGGCACAGCCTCTCCGTATGGAGAACAAAGATGGAACCTATTGTCGAGTTTTCAGGCGCATCAATCACGCTGACAGAAATTCTCATGGCCGCATTACTTGTTCTTTGCGCGGTTTTGATAACGGCTTGGGTGTCACGAAACGGACGCTCCAAAGAAGGGGAGGTCCTTCAACGACACCTCGCCGAAATGCGGGGCGAGCAGTCCCGTTTGCAAGGCCGTCTCGCCCAATTTGCGGAAGATAGTGAGCGTCGGGATGCTAATTTTGCGGACATCTTGGACAACCGCCTAACCGGCGTCTCCGAGCGCGTTGGAAGATCGCTGGAACATGTCCAAGCAAGAAACAGCGAAAATCTGATAAAATTGAATGAACGGCTGGGCCTGATCGACCAAGCGCAATCCAATATAAAAGCTCTGGCAGGAGAGGTGTCCGGTCTTCAATCTGTATTGTCTAACAAACAGGCACGCGGCGCATTTGGCGAGAAACAAATGCAGGATTTGATCCGCGCATTTCTCCCGAGTCGGGCCTTTAGCTTTCAACATACCCTGTCCAATAAGACACGTGTAGATGCGCT
>CAYZGF010000337.1:0-913 GCA_964477595.1 uncultured Algimonas sp. | reverse complement strand
AAGGTGGGCTGAACGTGGAAACAGGCGCGGAAACCATCGTGATCGCCCAAGCCACTGTCGAGGCGTTCCTGCCCGCGCGGGCCTTTTCCTTTCAGCACACCCTGTCGAACAATATGCGCGTGGACGCGCTGATCCACATGCCGGACGGGCATGGCGATGTGGCCGTCGACAGCAAGTTCCCTATGGAAAGCTGGCGTCGCATGATCGAGGCGGAAGGCTCCTATGAGGCGGAAAGTGCCAAACGGGATTTCCGCAATGATATGTTGAAACATATCAAAGATATTTCGCAAAAATATTTAATTCAGGGCGAGACCTATGAACTCGCGATATTATTTTTACCATCCGATGCCATTTTCGCGGAACTCCATAATAGTTTTGATGCCGTGGTGGATAAAGGCTTCTCAGAACGGGTTGTCATTGTGTCTCCGACGACCTTTATGGCAACACTTCATACCATGCAGGCTGTTATGAATGATGCTGAAATTCAAAAAAATGCGGCGCTGATAAAACGCGAAGTCTCAATAATGGCAGGGGATGTCGCGCGGCTGGACGAACGGGTCGCCCGGCTGCAGAAACACTTCCGGCTGGCGGATAAAGATATGACCGACATTCAAATCTCGTCAAGGAAGATCAGTACCCGGGCAAAGAAGATTGGGACCGTCGATTTTGAAACGGATGGCTTGGAAGATGACCTCCCGACCTTGAAGCTCGTATCCGAAGGAGACGGATGATGTATTATGGCGGACGATTATTCAGGCCGGTACAATCCTCAGACACATCGCAAACTGGTCCAGATACAATTTTCAAATATGAACAAGACGGCGACATGGTTACAGCCACCTATTCAGGTGGTCATGTCAGATTTGGACATATAATCGGACGCGTCGATGCGGATGGGAATATAGACTTGCGG
>CAYZGF010000336.1:0-2231 GCA_964477595.1 uncultured Algimonas sp. | reverse complement strand
TTTGCTGCGACGAGGCCCGATCCATAGGGTTTAGCCTGTCGCCGATTATCCGTTTGTCCATTTATTTCGATCGTATTATGGGCATGGGCGCTTTCCACAAACACCCGCCTTGGATCATCATAAAAAAATCCCCGCTCACGCAATTCTGAGTCTGCGTCAGTTTGGCCTCTGAAACCAAACCTGCCGGGATCTGTGAGGATAGGCACCCCATTCTCAAACCAAACGCATCCTCCGTCATCGAGCTGTTTGTGCACGGATGAGTGATGCCAAGCCGATGTTGCAAAATAATGGGTTTCGCCACAGTCTGCCTGACTGGCTTTAAAGACTCCCAGCCCGGCTTGAAATGATGCGAATAATTCGGGCTCGTCAATCTCACGCGGCGGCGAAACAGAAACGAGATTACTATCCCCGAATGGTAAAAGCAGTCCTTCAACTGTTACCATAGCATCTTTCGCAATTTCCATCTTTTGGAGAATATGAGCTACAAGGCGTTCTGTCTCCGTCTTATCGCCAAGCAATGGTGACAGAGTTCGAAGCGTTTTAAGGACGAACATATGATAAGCGGGAGAATGCTCCAAATGCACTCCGTCATCGGAAACACAAGTTTCAAGGTAATCTTTCAAGCGACCCAAAGCCAACTCCTCGTCTTCTGAGGCCCTGTCACTTGTCTGGGGTGCTGATTTGACGAGCGCAAAAAAACCAATCGACTGATAAAATCCGTGATTGGAATGACTAGCCCAAAGCGCTGGATCGCGCAGATACGCCAAATGACCTCGCGCACAGGATAAAAGCCGTTTATGTTCGGGACGACTGATTTTGATTTTACCGGCACTTCGTAAAGCCAACATGTGCCCGATCACGGCAGCCCGCAATCCTACGGCCATGTCATACCAGGCAAACGGATTATCTTGACCATTTCCTTGTGGATCCTGCCTATCAAACGAATGTTGGCGTTCCCAATCCAACATCCAATTCAAAACAAACCGTCGAAGCAATCGAGGTCTTGACGCAGATGAATTTTTGACACCCGCATCAGATGCGAGTTCGAGGTCTTTCGCTTTGTTCAGCAAGGGCGAGAGATGCGCCCAAGCGTTCAACCTATATCGCTCAGACCGTTGCTTCGCATTTTGAGCGGCCCAATCCAGTTTGTACTCTGTTGGATGAACGGTCTTCAGCGTATCTTTCAATGAATTAAAAGCGGGTGTCGGATGAAAATAATCCGACATTAATCGAAGACTGTTGAGAGGTTTCCTGTCCGAAACCAATCCAAGTGTAGGATCGAAAAGATGCGTCATAGTATCTTTATGCGCCGGACCATATCTTACCAAATATCAAGATCGAGCCACGTTACAAGACATGGATCCCTAGGTTAAACTCTCAATCAACTCCACAAAGCTGTCTACAACAGCTTCGACTTTCTCGGAATCATCGCCTTCGGCCATGATGCGGATGAGAGGTTCCGTGCCGGAAGCGCGGATGAGGACACGGCCCTGCCCTGCGAAATCGGATTGAGCCGTCTCAATTGCATCTAAAAGCTTGGGGTGCGTCATCGGGTTCTCACCGGAATAGCGAACATTCTTCAGTAACTGCGGGACAGGCTCAAAAACATTGAGAACCTCACTCGCCGGACGGTTTTGACGTTTGATCTCAGCTAGAATTTGGATGGCCGCCATGGTTCCGTCGCCAGTCGGGCTATACTCGGTCATCAATAGGTGACCGGATTGCTCACCTCCCACATTATAACCGTCAGCACGCATGCGCGAGGCGACGTGACGATCCCCAACCTGCGTTCGAATAAGCTGCATATCATGAGATTCAAGATAACGCTCCAACCCCAAATTAGACATCACGGTCGCGACAAGCCCGTTTCCGCGCAAACGCCCCTGCGCTTTCCAACTCGTCGCAATCAAACCCAAGAGCTGGTCACCATCAATGATTTTTCCCGTCTCATCACACATGATGAGGCGATCCGCATCGCCGTCTAACGCAACACCCACATCTGCACCATTCGCGATAACCGTTTCAGAGAGCAAGTCCGTCGCAGTCGAACCGCATCCGGCATTGATATTATCGCCAGTTGGAGAGACACCAATCGAAATAACTTCAACCGCACCTAGTTCCCACAAGGTCGCCGCGGCCGTCGAGAAGGCTGCGCCATGCGCCGCATCAATAACAATTTTCATACCGTCCAGACGTTGGGTTGACGGAAGTGTCGCTTTGCACAACTCGAT
>CAYZGF010000335.1:0-2238 GCA_964477595.1 uncultured Algimonas sp. | reverse complement strand
GTGCAGGATATGGGCGGTAACCGCTGGGATACGAGTAGTTTGCTCGCGCGTTTAAAATCAGGTGGTTGATGAAATTGACTTTTGTAGTCGGTTGCCATCACTGATCGCGCGTTCGTATGAAGTAAATTGCATATCCTAAGAAACTTAAATTAAGGCTCAGCGCAATCCACGGAAAGTCTTTTAGGGCCGTTAGAAGGAATAAATTTATCGCTAGGAGTAATGCCAAGATAGTCATGCATCGCCAAATTCCTGAAAACGGATTACGTATTAGCTCTTTGATGACTTCATTGAACTTACTCATCTGGTATTGACGTCCTCTTTTCTGAAGAGCTTTCTTCAATGTCTGCCTAACCGTTCCGCCACCTCAATCGCGGCATAGGTCAGTACTCCGTCGCACCCTGCGCGCTTAAACGACATGAGGCTTTCCAGCATGATACGGTGGTAGTCGAGCCAGCCATTTTGGCCTGCCGCTTTCATCATCGCGTATTCGCCTGAGACTTGGAATGCGAAGGTGGGGCGGGCGAACTCGGCCTTAATCGCTGAAATCACATCGAGATATGGCATGCCGGGTTTGACCATGACCATATCTGCGCCTTCCGCGAGGTCCAATTCCACTTCGCGCAGGGCAATATCCAGATTAGCCGTGTTCATTTGATAGGTCCGCTTGTCGCCCTTAAGCGCAGCTGATGTGCCAATGGCATCGCGGTAAGGACCGTAAAAGCCCGAGGCGAATTTGGCGGCATAAGAGAGGATCGCCACATCTGAATATCCGTTATCATCCAATGCATCGCGCACGGCACCAATGCGCCCATCCATCATATCAGATGGAGCGACAATATCTGCGCCTGCCTCTGCCAGCATAACGCCGACTTTCGTCAGCATTTCCACGGTTGGGTCATTCAGGATCGTTTCACCTTCCATCAAGCCATCATGGCCGTGGCTGGTATAGGGGTCGAGGGCGACATCGACGATGACGCCAATATTTGGGACGGCTTTTTTAATGGCCCGAACCGCCTCTGGTACAAGCCCATCTGGATTGGCGGCCTCGGCTGCGTCTTCTGATTTCTGATCAGGTGAGATATTTGGAAAGATGGCGAGGGCCGGAATGCCTAAATCCGCCGCCTTTTGAGCCTCTTCGACCAAAGCCTTCACGGATAAGCGCTGGACACCCGGTAAGCTGGGCACTTCAACGCGGTCCGGTCCCGCATCTGACACAATGGCTGTGAGGACCAAATCAGACACATCCAGACGCGTTTCCGCAACCATGCGGCGCATCCAGTCTGTCCTGCGAAGGCGTCGCAATCTCATTTGCGGAAAAACAGCCATTTTTCATCCTCTTAACGTAATGATTGGCACATAGCCGCACCACTTGCTTTTGTCATTGGAAAAGACGGTCTGAATGTATATATGGCCCGTATCAAAGACAGCTCATATGAGCTGGATAGGGCCAGATTATGGAACGCAAAACCGTCAATTACCGCGATGCCTTTACAAAGGCCGTGGATACTGTGCGCGAGGAGGGGCGTTACCGAATCTTCCGGGATATCCGCCGCAAAGCCGGGGAATTTCCACGCGCGACATGGTTTAAAGACGATAATACGCAGCAGGATATTACTGTTTGGTGTTCGAATGACTATCTCGGCATGGGACAAAACCCCTGTGTTGTTGAAGCTGTTAAGTCCGCTGTTGATGCGGCTGGCACGGGCTCAGGCGGGACGCGGAATATCTCCGGTACGACGCGCTATCACGTCCAGCTCGAGCAAGAGCTCGCGAGCCTTCACGGCAAAGATGCGGCGCTTGTCTTAACGTCCGGCTATGTCGCGAATGAAGCGACATTGGGTGTGATGAGCAAAATCCTGCCCGGTTTGGTAATCCTTTCCGATGAAATGAACCATGCCTCCATGATTTCTGGCATTCAGCGCGCGCGTTGTGAGAAGAAGATTTTCAAGCATAATGATCTGGCTGATTTGGAAGCCATGTTGAAAGAAATCCCTGCGGATCAACCCAAGTTGATTGCGTTTGAAAGCGTCTATTCAATGGATGCCGACATCGCGCCGATTGAGCAGATTTGCGATTTGGCCGATAAATATGGGGCGCTGACCTATATCGACGAAGTACACGCCGTTGGTATGTATGGCGCCCAAGGCGGCGGCGTCGCCGAAGAACGTGGTCTTATGGACCGCATCGATATTATCCAAGGCACACTCGCCAAAGCTTATGGAATGGTCGGCGGTTATA
>CAYZGF010000334.1:0-2287 GCA_964477595.1 uncultured Algimonas sp. | reverse complement strand
GCCCTGCTAACCGCGCGACTAAATTAAGTTCGGAGTTCGTCATGTCTGGAACCGTGAGTGCGGAAGACGTCAAGAAAATTGCGAGGCTATCGCGCCTCCATGTGGAAGAAGATCGCCTGCAACCCATCGCCGAGGATTTGAACGGCATTTTGGGTTGGATCGAACAGCTCGGGGAAGTCGATGTTGAGGGCGTGGAGCCCATGACATCCGCCGTCGATATGGCTGCACCTATGCGCTCTGACGCCGTGACGGATGGCGGTAAACGCGATGATGTGTTGAAGAATGCGCCAAAGTCGGATGACGGTTTCTTCGTTGTCCCGCGGTCAGTGGAGTAGGAAAAAATGCTAGGCTGGTTATCCCGAAAATCTCAAACAGTTTTTTGGAAGCCAGTAGGAAACGATGTTGGCTATCTGGAACTTGATGGCAGACGCAAAGTCGTTCCCGGGATTGTGAAAAGAACAGACGTGATGAATATGGATAAAACAGGTCGTAAAGACCTGTATTTGCATTTTGATTATGATGAGAATGATCGCCTTATTGGCATAGAGGTTTTGTGGTAATGACTGACTTAACAAAAATGACATTGTCCGGTGCATTGGACGGTATGGCTAATGGTGACTTTTCGTCTGAAGAACTGACTAAAGCCCACATCGATGCCTGTATGGACGGTGCGGATTTGAACGCCTTCATCACCACGACATTTGAGAGCGCGATGGAGGGCGCCAAAGCCTCTGACACTCGTCGGGCAAAAGGCGAAGTTGGCAAGCTGGAAGGCGCGCCGCTGGCGATTAAAGATTTGTTCTGCACAGATGGCGTGAAGACGACTGCGGGCTCCAAAATCCTTGGCGATTTTTCCCCGACTTATGAATCCACAGTCACGGCGAATATGAAAGCCGATGGCATGGTCATGCTCGGTAAATTGAACCTCGACGAATTTGCGATGGGCAGCTCGAATGAGACCTCTTTCTATGGTCCGGTTATCAATCCGTGGAGAAATGGTGAAGACCTTGTCCCGGGTGGATCATCCGGTGGTTCAGCATCTGCCGTGGCGGCTGACCTCTGCCTCGGCGCAACGGCGACAGATACGGGCGGCTCTATTCGCCAGCCCGCGAGCTTCACAGGCACAGTCGGGATTAAACCAACTTACGGACGTTGCTCGCGTTGGGGCACAGTCGCCTTTGCCAGCTCGCTCGACCAAGCAGGTCCCATTGCGAAGACCGTGAAGGATAGCGCGATCTTGCTGGAGTCTATGGCGGGATATGATCCCAAGGACTCGACCTCGATCAATGCCGAAGTTCCTGATTGGGCTGGCGCATGTGGTCAATCCGTCAAAGGCCTGCGCATCGGTATTCCGAAAGAATATTCCATCGACGGCATGCCCGCAGAGATTCAAGCGCTCTGGGATCAAGGTGTGGAGATGATGAAGGCGGCGGGTGCGGAGATCGTGCCAATCAGCTTGCCTCATACGAAATATGCACTGCCGGCCTATTATGTTGTGGCCCCGGCGGAAGCGTCGTCCAATCTCGCCCGTTATGACGGCATGCGGTACGGTTTGCGGGTCGAAGGTGAAGACCTCGCCGAGACTTATGAGCGCACACGGACCGAAGGGTTTGGAGACGAAGTCCGCCGCCGGATTATGATCGGGACCTATGTGCTCTCCGCTGGATATTACGACGCCTATTACCTCCGCGCACAGAAAGTTCGCACGCGGATTGTGCAGGATTTTGAAAACGCGTGGGAAACGTGCGACGCGATCCTAACGCCAACGGCTCCGAGCGCGGCCTTCGCGGTTGGGCGTAAGGTCAGCGATCCGGTGCAAATGTATCTGAACGATATTTTCACAGTCACGACGAACTTGGCGGGATTGCCGGGGATTTCCGTTCCGGCTGGACTCGATAAGAATGGCTTGCCTCTCGGTCTGCAAATCATTGGCCGCGCCATGGATGAGGCGACCGTGTTTAAGGCCGCGAGCGCGCTGGAAGATGCGGCCGGGTTCACGGCGAAACCGGAGAAGTGGTGGAAGTGAAGACTCAAATTATTGTAGACGGTGGTAACCATTCGTCCAAGCTAGGTATTCTGCGAAGTATTCTCTTACAAGCAAAAGCACCCGATTTGCACGGTCTTGGTCTTGATGCGCTCGAAGATAGCCTGGTAGTTGGAAATATAAATAAGACAAAGCCCCCATATGAATTTATTTTGAAGAATTTGAAATCTGATGATGAGGATATGAAAAGCTTCCAAAACTCTTTGATTGAAATTTTTACGGAATGTGTTCGAAGATATGAAG
>CAYZGF010000333.1:0-2289 GCA_964477595.1 uncultured Algimonas sp. | reverse complement strand
TCGTCCATGATGGCGGATATGTTGCGAGAGCTTCATTCCGAAAAATCCGATGATGATGCATCAGATAAGAAAACCGTTCCGATGGGTGAGGCCAAGGACGAAATGTCCGAGAAACCCAAAAAAGAAGAGAAAGCAAAGTCCGAGAAAAAGGATGACGAGGACGATAAAAAGTCTTCCTTGCGCCGGACACTCGAACGGATGCTGGAGCGCAGATAAGTGCTGACGCGCCGTTCAACACTACGGGCAGCGCTCTGCGCTGTCAGTCTGGTCATTGCTTCGCCAAGCTTCGCCCATGACGCACCACGCGTTGAAACCGTGGTAACGTTGAGTGATGCGGGCGTCGTAGATGTGACGCACACACTCCAACTCTCGGCCGCACAGCGGCTGCTATTCAAGGCCGGCATCATCGACAAGAACGACATGACAGGCCTGAAAGCACGTGCACAGGCCGCGCTGTATAGCTCTGAGCGTTTCGAGCTGCTCGCGGATGACAGAGTTGTACCTCTCGAAATTTTGGGTGCAGAGCTCGGTGGTGGGCACCTCTACATCTATCAAACCGGATCACTAGACGCCCTCCCCGAGAAATGGTCTGCGAAAAATTCTATCCTGCGCGATCTCAGCCCCAGATTTGACAACGTCATCAACGTCCCAACTCAGGACGGCATTCGGACGATTGTTTTCAGTGGCTCCGACTTAGACGCTGTCGAGTTTCCGAGCTAATCATCTGATTGAGACTTGAATCTCGCGCTGCTGCGGCGCATCACAGCGTCATGCTAACCGTACACCATCTCAATAATTCCCGTTCACAGCGCATCCTTTGGCTGCTCGAAGAAATGGGCACACCCTATCAGATCAAACATTACAAACGCGATCCGGAAACGAACCGCGCGCCAGCGGAATTGAAAGCCGTTCATCAACTCGGCAAAAGCCCTGTCATTGAAGACGGTGAGCTTATCGTGGCCGAGACCGGCGCGATTATTGTTTACCTCCTTGATAAATTTGGGGACGGCACATTGCGCCCTGAAAAAGGCACGCAGGAATATGTGGATTATGTTCACTTCCTGCATTTCGCGGAAGGCTCGGCCATGTTGCCGCTCCTGCTCTCGCTCTATACCGGGTTTCTCGGCGAAGCGGCAGCTCCCATCCAGCCCATGATTATGGCCGAGATCAAAGGCATATTGGATTATTGCGAATATCATCTGATCAGCAAAACTTGGTTTAGCGGAGACAATTTGACGGGCGCTGACATCCAGATGGTCTTCCCCGTGGAAGCCGCCAAAGCCCGTGGACGTTTGAAGGGCTATGACGCTTGCAACGAATATGTGGACCGCATCCATAAACGCCCTGCTTACTTGCGTGCGCTCGAAAAGGGCGGTGCTTACGCTTACGGGCCGAAGTAAAATGAAAGCTGCCGTCTTCCACCTCGCTGCGCCGATAACGGACAAAGAGGCAACGCGTAAATTTTACGGTGATCTCCTTGGCTGTAAACAGGGCCGTGAAGCGGAACGCTGGATTGATTTTGATTTCTTTGGTCATCAGGTGAGCTTTCATTTGGCTGATATAGGTCAGTCTAATGAGCCCACGAATAGTGTGGATGGAAAACAAGTGCCCGTCCGCCATTTCGGCGCTGTACTGGGCTGGGATGACTGGCATTCGCTATCAGATACGCTCCGCAAAGCCGGGACAGAGTTTATCATTGAGCCCTATATTCGATTCAAAGGTGAAATCGGCGAACAAGCGACTATGTTCTTCCTCGACCCCAGCGGCAACGCACTCGAATTCAAGAGCTTCAAGGATGAAAGCCAAATTTTCGCGATTTAGTCTTTCTTGTTAGCCTTTTTCTCCGCGCCAATCGCCGCAAAATTGAGAACCGGCGTCACATCGCGAACGAACTTCACCACAAGATCGACAATCCCATCTCCCTTCCACTCATTGCGTTTCATCGGGCGGGTCACAGCGAAATTCTTCATGCGCAACGCCCAAGCCAAATCATGATCCGCATGTTGATTATATCCACGCGGCATATTCTTCAGCATCTCTTCTTGGCCAAATTCGAGTCCAACCTCAGATAAGCTCTCAACGATGTGTCCGAAATCATCAGGGTCTTTAAGTATCTGATCCCGAATGGAACCCATCCGTTTGGCGTTTAATCTCCATGACCCGGCGCCCATGCGACCGCCACTAGGGTCTAGCCGCAAATAGACGATACCGCCCTGCTCGTTTTTCATACCGGATCGCGTCATTGTCCCGCTAATATGAAAATTATAAGGATCCTTATTCTTCGAGAAC
>CAYZGF010000332.1:0-2289 GCA_964477595.1 uncultured Algimonas sp. | reverse complement strand
AGCAGAGTGAGAAGGTGGAAAGCCGGTTGCTTTGCGCTCACCCATGCACGGGATACGGCAAGATAGGCTCCGGCGATGGTGAAAGAACCCAAGACGCCCAAAATGTCGATAAAGGTTATATCTGCAAGCGTCATGCCGCGAGTATTGCCGGTTGGGCGGCTTGTCGCAAGCGCAGTGGTGCAGCTGCCCAAGGTCGGGTCGGACAGCTACTGATCGTTGAATTAGACTGCGGAGATATTCTCTGCGCTTTCGCGGCCGTCGCGGCCAGCTTGCAATTCGTAGGTTACTTTTTGGTTGTCGGCGAGACCGGTCAAGCCGGAACGCTCTACTGCGGAGATGTGAACAAACACGTCTTTGCCGCCGTCGTCAGGCGCGATGAAGCCGTAGCCTTTTGTGGTATTGAACCATTTTACTGTGCCATTTGGCATGTCAGTTTTCCTTACTTGGTGCTGCCCGCAGGAGTGCGACAGCCCGGCTGAGTGTCGTCTTTTATCGATAGACTGTAGGCCGGTATCGGAAAACAGTGGGTCGAGTAGAAGATCAGTAGCTCTTCCCATATCGCAGGTCAGAGCCTGTCGGGCAAGAGTTCTCTGCACTGCGGCAAATCACGGCGGAAAAGTTCTGACGGCACATTCCAATGAGGATAAGGACGCCGGAACCGATCAGAGAAACAGCCAAGTAAACATCGAATGCGTGATCAAATGGTGCACCGAACATCAGGCTTACAAGGGCTGAGAATGTCCCTAATACACTAGCGCAAATTACGGCGACAATAGCCATGTCAAAATCCTGTTTACTACCAACTTGAGAAACAATCTGCGTGGAAAATGTGGCGCAAATGAGATGGCTGAGCGGCTGGTTTTTGACGCAAAAACATAATTTTAGACAATTCCGGTCAGGTTTTTTCGGGTTTTTCTTTCTGTTACGGCTTCAACTTTTGGTGGATTGGTTTGTCAGGCTCTGGCACGCTATGGGAATTCAGATGTGGGGGTTTTATGAGATTGATTTTGCTGACGTGGCTTTGTTTCGGTTTGGCCGCTTGTGGGGTTGATTATGACAGCCTTGGTGAGGATGGAAAATTCACCGGATCTGTTATCGTTTTATGGGTTGATGGCGGCATAAACGACGGCTCTGGCGATGGGAAATTTATTTACCTTCCAACGCCCGGAGACGAGCTGAAATTCGTCCGCCCCGGTGCAAAAACGCCTTTGGTGCCCGGGGCGATCTACACAGACGGAGGGTCGATTCCCCGTTCTTTGCAGGCGTTTCGGGGTTTGAATCCGTGGGGCTATGCGCCTGCGTATGTTCTGCATGATTGGCTTTTTGTCGCAAAGCGGTGCTTTGGGGATAAGCACAGCGATATGAACGAAGAGCCGGTGTCGAAGATGAAGTTTATCGAGAGCGCCGAGATCATGGGAGAAGCTTTGAAAGCCTTGACGGTCACCAATAATATAAAACCGCAGGACGATGCTGGCAGGAGCGCAATTACGTTGGCTGTTTCTGGACCTGTGTCACGAAAGCTGTGGAGGGATTCGTGCAAGACAGAAGACCGGTTGAACCCTGTGCATCGCGAGAAGGTTAAGGCCTATGTGGAGCGGTTCACGGCAGAGCAGCGCTTGGCTGAGGCGGATGAGGTGGATGCCTTGAAAGTGAATCCTCAGGGTAATCCTGAGCGCCAGCAGACTACAGTATTGCCGCCTGCGCCGAGTGGGGTTCGGGCAGTGGGTCAGATTGCTTTGCCCTGATCCTCTGGGTTCGGGGCTGTTTCGAGGTTTTCGGCGTCCTCAAGCTCCGCGTCTTCGGGCCCTAGGGCTTCGGCGATCTTGTCGTATTTCTCTTTTATTTTCTGAACCTTAGCGCGAATATCGAGCGTGGCTTGGCCAAGGTTTGTGGGCTTTAGCGCCTCGATCGGGACGCAGTTGGTGTTCATCGGGTTCGTGGCCATGGACACGCCTGCGACGGGCGGCGTGATAACCCCGCGTTCCAGCAACAAGGCTTGCACGGATTTGGCCATGTCGGGCGTCAGCTTCATATGGCGCGCCAGCATGTCCGTGGAGCAGTGATTATGCGCCCGAGCCAGCAACTTTGCGAGGCCAAACTGCTGGGCGGTGATCGCGGGTGCCGGAGCGGCAATTGCGCCCATGGGCACGGCGGGGGCTGCGGCGAGTGCGGCAAGCCCGAGGGTAAAGCTGCGTCGTTTCATTCCCCCTATATGGGGTTGTTGCGAGCGGTTCGCAAGTGGGGGCAAATCCCGGGGCGGTTTTACGTCGGTATCACGTCGGGGCGGGG
>CAYZGF010000331.1:0-2293 GCA_964477595.1 uncultured Algimonas sp. | reverse complement strand
GTGTTTCCGATATTGCAGAACGAACAGACAGTATTGGCGAGATGTTTCGTAAGACGAATGAAACCGATATTTCTGTCCGCGTGAATTTAGACGACCCATCCCAGACAAAAATTGAAACGGGCATAGGGTTTTACGACCATATGTTAGAGCAAATTTCCAAACATGGCGGGATGGGGCTGACACTATCTTGTGAAGGTGACCTTCATATTGACGCCCACCACACGGTTGAAGATACCGCCCTCGCCTTTGGTTCTGCCCTGAAACAGGCGCTCGGCGATAAGGCCGGGATTGGCCGCTATGGCTATGTCATTCCGATGGATGAGACGCAGGCACAGGTCGCGATTGATTTGTCCGGGCGTCCTGCTGCCGTTTTCCGCGGTGAGTTTCCAACAGATCACGTCGGAGATTTCCCGGTGGAGATGTGTCCGCATTTCTTTGAAAGCCTCGCGCAAACTTTGGGTGCGGCCATCCACATTGATGTGAAGGGTGATAATTCGCATCACATGATTGAAGCTTGCTTTAAAGGCGTCGGACGAGCGCTGCGTCCGGCTCTCGGGATTGTTGGCAGCTCCACGGAAATTCCATCGACAAAGGGCACGCTCTGACATGAGTTTGGTCATTGTCGATACGGGCTGCGCCAATTTGGCGTCGGTCAAATATGCCTTTGAGCGCTTGGGCGCGTCGCCGATCATCAGTGATGAAGCCGGGGTTATCTCTGCCGCAGACCGTGTCGTCCTGCCGGGGGTCGGCTCTGCACCTTTCGCCATGCGCAATATAGAGACTAAACAACTCAAACCCGTATTGCGCGGGCTGACCCAACCCGTCATCGGGATTTGCCTCGGCATGCAGCTGCTTTTTGAGACCTTGGAGGAAGGCGGAGAGACCGTTGAAGGACTTGGGCTAGTGAAAGGCTCGGTCACAGAATTGGACACAGGTGATTTGCCTGCACCGCATATGGGATGGAATACGCTTAGCCCGGTTAAGGTCGACCCTCTGCTCAAAGATGTGAACGCAGGGGATTTTGCCTATTTCGTACACTCCTTCGCAGCCCCTGTTTCAGATGCGACACTCGCCAGCGCTGAATATGGCTCGCCCTTCTCCGCAATTGTCAGGCAAGACAATGTGTGGGGCTGTCAGTTTCACCCCGAGCGCAGTTCCAAAACGGGCGCGCAAATCCTCAAGAATTTTCTGGATATAAAACTATGATTTTCCCGGCGATGGATTTGATGGATGGCGGCTGCGTGCGCTTGCTGAAAGGTGACTTCGGTGCGCGGACAAATTACGACGCGGACCCTGTCGATGTGGCCAAGGGCTACGCCGCTGCCGGCGCGGATTGGATGCATATTGTCGATCTGGACGGCGCCAAGAATGGCCAAGCGGAACAATCCGAACTTATCCTGAAAGTGGCTAATAGCGCAGACATCAAAGTGCAAACCGGCGGCGGCTTACGCGATCTCGCGCAAATCAAACGCTTGCTGGATGGCGGCGTGGACCGCGTCGTGATTGGCTCCCTTGCCGTCACAAATCCGCAAATGGTCAAACACTGGCTGCGCGAAGTTGGGCCGGATGCGATCTGCTTGGCGCTGGATGTCAATCAAGATGAAGACGGCGAATACCGCCCCGCCACAAAAGGCTGGACAGAACCGTCAAAGAAAACGCTCTGGGACGTCATTGGAGACTTTCTCGGCTCAGGACTAAAGACTATCCTCGTGACCGATATTGGTCGCGACGGGATGCAGACGGGCGGCAATCTTGAGCTTTACAAACGCATTCAATCTGACTTTCCGACACTCGATCTCATCACATCCGGCGGGGTTGGCACACTCGACCACGTCAAAGATTTGAAAGCGATTAATCCCTACGGTCTCATCATCGGCAAGGCGCTCTATGAGGGCGCGTTTACGCTCGAAGAGGCCATGACGTGCTAACGCGCCGTATCATTCCCTGCCTTGATGTGCGCGATGGCCGCGTCGTCAAAGGCGTGCAATTCCGCAATCACGAAGATGTCGGTGACATCATTGATCTCGCCCTGCGTTATCGCGATGAAGGGGCGGATGAACTTGTCTTTTACGACATCACGGCGAGCGTCGATGACCGTACGGTTAGCCCCGATTGGGTTGGCAAAGTCAGCCGCGCATTGGACATTCCGTTCTGTGTGGCGGGCGGCATCAAAACCGTAGAGGCCGCAGGCGCTCGCCTCGCAGCAGGCGCAGATAAAATCAGCATCAACTCCCCCGCCCTCATGCGGCCTGATCTCATCAATGAAATGTCGGACGCTTACGGCGTACAATGT
>CAYZGF010000330.1:0-2313 GCA_964477595.1 uncultured Algimonas sp. | reverse complement strand
CGTCGATGCTGTCTTTGGCAGCTGGATGAATGACCGCGCCATCGTCTATCGCCGCTTAAACGACATTCCCGCGGCTTGGGGCACGGCGGTCAATGTGCAAGCCATGGTCTTTGGTAATATGGGCGATACATCGGCGACAGGTGTCGCCTTCACCCGCGACCCTTCCACGGGCGCGAATGAATATTACGGCGAGTTTCTCATCAACGCACAAGGCGAAGATGTTGTGGCAGGTATCCGCACACCGCAAACCCTGACCAAAATTGCCCGCGAAAATATGGGTGAAACAGCGCTGTCGATGGAAGAAGCGCTCCCAGATGTTTACGCGCAACTCGCCGAAACCTTCGTGACGCTGGAAGCGCATTACCGAGACATGCAGGATATCGAGTTCACCGTGGAGCAGGGCAAGCTCTGGATGCTGCAAACCCGGACGGGCAAACGTACGGCCCGTGCGGCCTTGAAAATCGCGGTCGATATGGCCGACGCAGGACAGATTTCGCGGGATGAAGCTTTGTCACGGATTGACCCGCTGGCGCTGGACCAATTGCTGCATCCGACCCTCTCACCCGATGCCCCGCGCGATATTATCGCTATGGGCCTGCCTGCCTCTCCGGGCGCGGCGATTGGTGAAGTCGTCTTCAATTCTGATGACGCCGAAGCCAAAGCGAAAGCAGGACATAAAGTCATTCTCGTGCGGATCGAAACCTCGCCCGAAGATATTCACGGCATGCATGCGGCGGAAGCGATTGTGACTGCACGCGGGGGCATGACCTCTCACGCGGCGGTGGTTGCGCGTGGGATGGGTACGCCTTGCGTGTCCGGCGCGGGCGAAATCCGCATTGATTACAAAGCGCAGGAATTTTCTGTGATGGGCCGTGTTGTGAAAGCGGGCGATATCGTGACGGTTGACGGCGCGACGGGACAAGTCTTTGCGGGCTCTGTCGATATGATCCAACCCGAACTCTCCGGTGATTTCGCCAAGGTTATGGCTTGGGCAGATGACGCCCGCACGCTCGGCATTCGTACCAATGCCGAAACGCCTCTGGACGTCCAAACCGCTGTTGATTTCGGCGCAGAAGGTATCGGCCTGTGCCGCACGGAACATATGTTCTTCGAGGCCGACCGCCTCGCCAATTTCCGTGAAATGATCCTGGCGGAAGATATTGACGGACGCGAAGCCGCCTTGGCGAAAATCCTGCCGGTTCAGCGCGAAGATTTCGCGGCGATTTTCCGCATTGTTGGCGGTCTGCCCTGTACGATCCGTTTGCTCGATCCACCCTTGCACGAATTCCTTCCGCA
Source organism: uncultured Algimonas sp. (assembly GCA_964477595.1). Lineage (GTDB taxonomy): Bacteria > Pseudomonadota > Alphaproteobacteria > Caulobacterales > Maricaulaceae > Litorimonas. Next base: position 1,017 of record CAYZGF010000330.1, on the reverse strand, counting down.
TACGGAAAAAGACATTGAGTCTGTCGCCGAAGAGATTGGCGTACCCGCGCCGGAACTCATGCGCCGCGCCAATGAGCTGCAGGAAAGCAATCCGATGCTGGGTCATCGCGGTTGTCGTCTCGGCATTTCCTACCCGGAAATTTACGAAATGCAGGCCCGCGCCATTTTCGAAGCGCAAGCCTTGGTTCATAAAGAAACAGGCAAAATGCCTGTGGCTGAAATCATGGTGCCACTCGTCTCCTCCGCAAAAGAGTTGGAGCTGTTGAAGACCCGCATCGATGCGATTGCAGCGGATGTCGGCACATCTGATTACATCGTCGGCACAATGATTGAACTCCCGCGTGCCGCTTTGCGGGCCGGGGATATTGCGCCTTATGCCGAATTTTTCAGCTTCGGCACAAATGATCTGACACAAACGACATTTGGTCTGTCCCGTGATGATGCCGGACGTTTCCTACCGGATTATGTTGCGGCTGGAATCGTCGAGAAAGACCCGTTTGTTTCGCTGGACCAAGACGGTGTGGGTGACCTCATCCAAATCGCCACGACCCGCGGTAAGGCAGTGAAACCGGGCTTGAAACTCGGCATTTGCGGGGAACATGGCGGGGACCCGGCTTCGATTGACTTCTGCCACCGTACGGGATTGGACTATGTGTCCTGCTCGCCCTACCGCGTCCCGATTGCGCGTCTGGCTGCGGCTCAGGCGGCGATTACGGCGAAATCAACATAGAGTTTTTCACTCCATAATTCGTCATTGCAAGACTTGTTCTTGCAATCCAATTGTAGCGTTACTCGTGGATCACAAGAACAAGTCTTGTGATGACGGTAGAAACGTTGGCTTGAGTATTTCATCCTTGTTTCAAACGCTTGTTACGGGTCTCAATCTTCCTTCTTTTCAACCGCTTATAAGAAATCTCAAAAACTCTATCCGCACTTTGGGTTTTGTCCCGCATATTTAATGCGTTCCCTGCCACATGGGACAGGCAAGAGATCGTTGGCTTACTGGTGGTTGGGACG
>CAYZGF010000329.1:0-2328 GCA_964477595.1 uncultured Algimonas sp. | reverse complement strand
GTGCAAGCGAAACCGCCCCCACCCTAATTTGGCCAATGCGATCACCACGCCGCCCGCATAAGTCATGGCCACCGCAATTTTCATATTTGCGAGGGTCCAGATAGGGGCACTCCCCGAAATCTCTGCGCCTTGCCCCGCCAGTAATCCGAGGGATTGCAACGGATCATGGAGCGAGAAAACGGATAAAACCTCATGGGAGGCTGTGCCGGGCATGAGGGAGAGCAGCAAGCCCAAAGCGGGAACCGCGACGCAGAGACACAGCGCCGTCGCCCAGAGCAAAGGCCATTGCTCGACCCGCGGATCGAGGCGGCGCAGACCAGTGGTCATGACCCATAACACGGCGCTGACCGCTAAGACGGACAGCGCGAAACTGGCGAGGAGGGTCATCTACTCGTCCTCATTTTCACTTGGCGTATTGGCGTTCAGAAACGCCTCTAACTCGGCGAGTTCTTCACCGGAGAGGACGTCGCTTTTGACGAGATTGGACACGGGCAGTGGCCCGTCGAGACCGAGCACGTCAGAGGCAAAGCTTTGAATGAGGCCCGCAAGGGTTGGGATTTTTTTGGCTTTGGCGCGGTAAATATTCAGCCCGTGCTGCTCGCGCTGGCTGAGCAGGCCTTTATCCACCATGCGCTCAATCGTCTTGCGAGAGGAGGAGCGCGACCAGCCGAGTGGCTCGGAAATAGCAGAATGGATTTCCCCCACACTCAAAGGCCCCCGCGCCCAAAGCGTTTTAAGAATCACAAGTTCAGAAGAAGACGGTTTCATGTCGCCTTATGGTGACATGTGTCACCATAAGTCACGTTACGGTTTGGTTAGGACGGATTAAGTATTAGTCAAACATTTCGATTATTGTAAAAATATGTTATCGTGGTTTTGGGCGCGAAATAAAAATATCAATTCGTTTTTTAAAGCGCCTTCATTAACAAAACAACGGAGCGCAAATGACTTATTTCAAAACCACCTCTCTTTTATTATTCGCCACCACAATCGTCACCGCGCCATTGGCCTCAGCAGGATCACTATTTGTAGATACGGCTGGATCCTGCATGGATTGGTCTCTGCTCAATCAGTCAACAAACGAATTTGTTGTTTGCGAGGGAGAGGCCCCCGGCACGGAGTTTCGTAATGGCAGCTGCACTATGGATCTCGGAGAAACCGACGCGATTTACAACCTTCGCTATGGAGGGTTCGCTGGCTATAATTTGACTGTCACTAACGGCGTCATAGACTATCGCGGCACACCTCCGGCAATTGATGGTATCCAACCGTCTGCTGGCACACTCACTTTCAATACAGCGCTGGTACGATTTCGCGCCCCAAAAACTGTCCGAGATATGAACGGCACTCCCATTGGTGGGTGGACTGGGACTTGGGATGTCGATCGTTACGACATAGATTGCGACAATGGCAAAAACCGTAATCGAAACAGTGATACGATCAATTCACGCAATCTCTACATCGTTCGAGGTGCAAGAATTTTTGTCCCGTCCAGTGCAACCTTGCCAAACGGAGATGTGCGTAACGAAGGAGCCTTTTTTAGAATCGTGGAGAATGATCGCCTCAAACAGGTATTCAATATTCAGTCAGATATTGCCGCGGGGAGAGGCGTTACAGAGGTTGAAACACCCTTTTTCGCAGGTCAAGAAGGTGAATTTCGTGGAAAATTAAAGGTTGTTTTAAACCGACATCATTGGGCTGATGCAATTCTACCAATTGTAGAAGACTCCGAAGAACCTATTGAATGATGAAAAAATCTAACTGATTTCGTGTTTGCCGCACCAACATTCTGCTTAATATAATGCAAAAAAGGCCCCATCAGGGGCCTTAATTTTTGCTCTTATCGAAGGGTTTAATAAACCCGTTTCTTAGGCTCAATATAGTCAATCCCATCGGTCATGGTAAAATCATGGACCGGGCGGTAGTCGATTTTGACCTTGTTGGTCTCGCCGTCATACCACGCCAATGTGTGCTTCATCCATTTCTTGTCGTCACGCTCTGTGAAATCCTCATGCGAGTGGGCGCCGCGGCTTTCTTTGCGGTTTTCCGCAGAGGCCATGGTGACACGCGCTTGGGCGATGAGATTGTCGAGCTCTAATGTTTCCATCAAATCCGTATTCCAGACCATGGTCTTGTCAGAGACGGAGACGTCTTTGATCTGCTCGGCAATGGCTGTGACCTTGTCGAGGCCTTCGGCCATGCTTTCCGATGTGCGGAAAACGGAACAATGGGTCTGCATTGTTTTTTGCAGGTCGAGGCGGATATCCGCGGTTTTCTTTGTGCCTTCGGCGTTCCGGAATTTCTCCAAACGCGCGAGCGACTCTGCGC
>CAYZGF010000328.1:1424-2345 GCA_964477595.1 uncultured Algimonas sp. | reverse complement strand
TCGTGTTCATATTGGACTGCGTGCCTGAGCCTGTCTGCCAAACAGAGAGCGGGAAGTTGTCGTCCAATTTGCCTTCCGCGACATCGCTGGCGGCTTGTACGATGGCGTCCTTCGTTTTGGCATCGAGATTGTCCGCCTTGTGGTTCGCAATCGCGGCAGAGCGTTTGATAATTCCGAGCGCGCGGATGAGGGCAGGCGGCATTGTTTCAATCCCAATCGGGAAATTGATAAGAGACCGCGCCGTTTGCGCGCCGTAATATTTGTCGGCCGGAACGGTCAGTTCGCCAAAGGAGTCGGACTCAGTTCGGAGGTTTGTCATGTTAGCGCTCAACCTATTTCTAGCAATTTGATGAGCGACTTGCCACTTTAACTGAACTTTCTCAACTTCTTTGAAAGATTATCCTCTGTAATTTCTCTAATTATATAGGGCCGTGTTACTACCAGTTTCGAAAGAGACTGAGGCTTCAAAGTCCCACTCATTAGGCTGGCTCTTCTCCCAAGCCATCCAAGCAACAGATATCAAACTTTCGCACCAGTCAAAATCACCGCTAATCTTATCTGGGGTGGCCAAAGTGCTTTTATAAGCTGCTTCACCAGAGGCAACCACATAGGCACGTTGGTATAAAAAGCCATCACCTGAACCGCAGCTATTATCGAGGCGCTCTTCGCTATCTAAGGCATAGAGATATTGTGATAGGTGCTCATGGAAGGCTTGTATGAATTCCGGGTCTTTCTTAGACAGTGCATCAATCAGTGGTTCTACTCCAGATATGCAGTCCTCAGCATCAACAGTCTGCATATCGATCAGTTTTATCAAAGACCAAAACTCACTCGCATTCATTTCAAACTCCAGCATCAATTGGATGCATTCATTAGGTTCGACTCATGAATGAGTTTAGAAGATACTTAGTAAACAATTTA
>CAYZGF010000328.1:0-1414 GCA_964477595.1 uncultured Algimonas sp. | reverse complement strand
TTTGTCGGCAGGAACAGTCAGTTCGCCAAAAGAGTCGGATTCAGTGCGGAGGTTTGTCATTATTTTCGCTTTTATTATGATTTGTTTTTTCTGTTTTTCTTGAAGAAGTATTCACGTTGGAAATCGCCAGTTTTTTTGAGTTGGCGACAAAATAGAAAGCCAGTGAATGCCGCGCCAAGCCAGCCCAGCACAAACAGTATAAGGGTCAGGCCAGTGTCATTCACGAGTCTTGTCCCGAAGATTGATAAGCAAACAAGTAGGAAAGCGGGGGTGAAGTATCTGACTAGTATAGCATGACCTTCGTCTGTCGTCGGTGTCGCGGTACCGATGGGTATGCCTAGAACCTTCCCATAGATTACTTTGAAATGCTTTTTGTCGGCATCAGAATCTACCATCAGAAAGACCTACTTCTTCCGAAAGCTGTCCAAGCTCACGACTTTATCGCCTTCATCTTCCTTGGGCGCGTCATCTTTTGGCTTTTCAGCTTTCGGCTTGCTGACGGACTTCTTCGCAGGTGAGCCGAGTGCTGTTGTTGGTTCAGCCGATTTTACGGGCGCAATTTGCGCGACGGGCTCAGACTCTTCCATTTCCGGCGGCGGATCGAATTGCAGAGCAAAGCCGACGCTTGGATCATGGAAACGCGAAATCGCGTGATAGGGCACTTTGAGATATTTCGGAATGCCGCCAAATTTCAGCGTCACTTCGAATTCTGTCTCATAGGCGTTCAAGTCCCAGAACTGATGCTCCAAGACGATCGTGATCTCTTCCGGATATTTCGCGGCCAGGCCTTCATCAATTTCGACGCCGGGATATCGGGTCAGGAATGTGATGTAGAAATGATGCGCGCCGGGCAGGCCGTCTTCGCGAATAACGCGGCGGACAGCGTCACGAACAACGCCGCGAAGGGCGAGTTGCGTCATCTGCTCATAATTCATCAAATCTGAACTCATAACCTAACCCTATACGGGTCGCGTCTGGAATCAACAGCCATAAAGCCGCGCCTTGACGTTTTTTCACGCCTTTGCGCGTTTTCTGTCGTAGGAAGTGATATGCCGTCGCAAACTGTTCAAACCAATTCACCGCCTGAACCCTCAACTGGTCTATTTTATCCACCGCATGCCAAACCGCTCAAAGGGGATGAAGGGTTTGTCCGTGCGACTTGGACCTTTCTGAAAAATCCGGTCGAAGGTTTTGGACCTTTGGCCTATAATCAACCCATTGTCAGCGTGCCGAGTTTTGGCAAAAAACTCCACGTTATCACCGACCCTGAAGGCATGATGCAGGTCTTAGCGCATGAGGCAAAGAAGTTCACAAAGACCGCGATTGATGCGCGCATTTTGGGGCCTGCGACGAAAGAGGGATTGCTCTCTGTTCACGGGGAGCAATGGAAGCGCCAGCGCAAGGCCGTCGCGCC
>CAYZGF010000327.1:0-2346 GCA_964477595.1 uncultured Algimonas sp. | reverse complement strand
GGGTCGGGGTCGACGACCGCTATGAAACAACGGGCTATTCCGGCCTCAATCAACGCATTGGCGCATGGCGCGGTCTGGCCATAATGGCTGCACGGTTCCAAAGTCACATAGGCCGTCGCACTCTTGGCTTGGCCTCCCGCCACTTGCAGCGCGACGGTTTCGGCGTGGGGGCGGCCGCCATCTTGGGTCGCGCCCTCCCCGATGATTTCACCGTCTTTCACAAGGACGCAGCCAACGGCAGGGTTTTCTGCCGTGCGACCGGATTGCTGCGCCCCTAATTCGAGGGCGCGGCGCATAAAATTTTCGTCAGACTTAGACAGTGGGCAGCTCTTTAGCCCGGCTCTCATCCAAATATCGCGCACCCGTAATATCCAACGTCCCGTGTTTCATATCGATAAGCAGCGGGTTACCCGTCGGGAACTCAAATCCGGGAATATCCTTATCCGCAATGTCGAAAATCTCTTTCAAAATCGCGCGCAGGGAATTTCCGTGGGCGGAGATGATAACGTTTGATCCGGCTTTCAAATGCGGCACGATCTGTTCTTTGAAATAGGGTAGAACGCGTTCGGTCGTCATTTTCAGGCTTTCACCCGTCGGCAGAAGGTCCGGCGCGATATGCTTATATTTCGGGTCCTTGGACGGATGAAACTCAGACGTCTCATCAATTTGCGGCGGCGGCACGTCAAAGCTGCGACGCCAGATATGGACCTGTTCATCGCCATGTTTGTCGCGCGTCTCTTGCTTATTCAAACCTGTCAGCGCACCGTAGTGACGTTCATTCAAACGCCAATCTTTCGTGACGGGAATATGGAGTTGGTCAATGCCTTCCAGCGTCAGCCAAAGTGTTTTGATCGCGCGTCGCTGATAGCTCGTAAAACCCACATCCAATGTGATGCCTTCTTTCTTGATCAGCTTGGCGGCCTTATCGGCCTCTTTTAAACCTGTTTTCGTGAGGTCTACATCATGAAATCCGGTGAAACGGTTTTCCAAATTCCATTGGGATTGCCCATGGCGGATGAGGATAAGTTGGGTCATTTTTGGTCCTGTTGATCATTGCGGATACGCAGTGCTGTATCGGGGAAATCGGAAAAGACCCCGTCCACTCCGAGCGCATAATAAGCTTTCATCTCTGTGTCTATATTTTCAAATTTCGTATCCAGCTGGTCGTCACGGAATGTCCAGGGATGGACAGCTAGGCCCGCCGCATGAGCCGCCGTGACGAAACCCGTGTCAGCACCCGCATCGTCCAAGAGAAGCTTTTTGTATGGGCCAATTCCATCCACCGTTTTCGCGACAAAGCCAAAATCCGGCAAGGATTGCGTGAGGAAGATAAGCTTTAAATCGGTGATCTCGTTCAGCCGCTTCAAATTGTCCAGTTCAAAGGATTGGATGAAAATGGGAGCCTCCGCATCGTCATATCCATAACGCGAAAGCAGCTCGAGCAGCTGTACGTCATGGCTAAGGCCGACACGGGCAAAGGCAGCGGGCTGTTTTGTTTCGGGATAAATGCCGATATGGCGATTTTCCGTGTTGCGGGAGGCAACGAGGTTCAGAATTTCTTGGAAAGTCGGGATTTCATATTGATCGTCAAATGCTTTGGACCGTCCGTCTCGCGGCTGGCGGGCCTTCAGCGTTTTGATCTCAGCTAGGGTGAAATCTTCCACAAACCAGTCCAGTCCCGTGTGGGCGGGATCACTCCGTCGACGCTCGGTGAATTCGGACCTTTCCGACACATTGGTCGAACCTGACAAATACCGATCATGACGAGCCACCAGATGTCCGTCTTTGGTAATGACGAGGTCCGGTTCAATATAATCCGCGCCCATCTCAATCGCGCGCTCATAAGCGGCCAAAGTATGTTCAGGCAGCACACCCGACGCCCCGCGATGGGCAATAACGAGAGGGGCTTCGCCGGAGAGGGTATTCCAGTTTTTCATTTCTGCCTCTCCTGTGCAGGCGGTTAAAAACAGAGCCGCACATATTAGCCTAATGCGCATCATTCCAATTCTTGGCGGCATTGGCCTCTACCAATAGCGGCACGCTAATCTCTATCGCGGGTTTATGGGCGTTTTGCATGGTTGGGACGACGATTTCGATGAGTTCGTCCGCTGCGCTTTCCGGCACTTCGAAGACGAGTTCATCATGCACTTGGAGGAGTAGTCTTGCGCCCTCTACCGTCTTAATCGCCTCGGGCATTTGGATCATGGCGCGGCGCATAATGTCTGCTGCAGCGCCTTGTATGGGCGCATTAATCGCTTGGCGTTCGGCGAAGGCACGGGACATTTGGTTCGTATCACGAATGCCTTTAATATGGCATTTGCGACCCAAAATCGTGGTGATGAACCC
>CAYZGF010000326.1:0-2383 GCA_964477595.1 uncultured Algimonas sp. | reverse complement strand
CATTTTTTCTCCGAAAAATTGCACCGCGTGTGCCAGACCGACTGGAACGTTGGCATGACGAAGATATTTGATTGAGAATCAAATATCAAGAAACCGAACAGCTTAGCTGTTCGGCGCGTCGTTGTATTTCATTCCCCGAATGAAATACGGCCACTTCGCGTGGCCGGGGCTTAGAAAAACACCGCCGCAGAGCATTGTAGCTGTCTGACACGCAGTTGCAGTTATCAATTGGAGTGAAGCCCGATTGATGAGTCTTCGCGTAAAAACCTTCTCTTCCTTCCCTTGGTATTCCATCGGGAAGACAGCTCTGCGGGCCGTCCCGCTTTATATTATGCTTCGGCAGCCACGCATGTTGAAATCATTTTTTCAACGGGGGCTGCAAGCGTGAACCTATGCGTCGCCGCCAAAGAAATCTAATTTCCCGAGCGGAACACCGTTGTGGCGCAGAATATTATAAACTGTCGTCACGTGAAAATAGACATTCGGCATCGTGAAACCTGACAGATACGAAATGCCTGTGAACTCCATCTCGCCGCGTGGACCCATTTTAACCGAGAATTCTCGGGCTTCTTTCCCGTCCAAATCGGATGCCGAGACCTTGGCCATGTCGGCTTTGGCGCGTTCAATCACGGCATGGCATTCCGCGAAACTACTCGGATGGCCTTCATAGTTTGGCGGCTCTGTCCCAACGATCCGGTAAGGCGCATTCTTGGCAAGTTCGGCGCAAGTCTGCACTTGCTTCGCCAAGGGCCACATGTCCGGCGCAAGACGCGCATTCAGGAAAACTTCTGCGTCGATACCGCGCTCCTCAGCATTGGCTTCCGCTTTGCGCAACAAATGTGCGAGATTATCGAGCTGGCGTGGCAAGGCGCTCATCGCGTTGGACATGGACAATGTGGACATGGCTATCTCCTCAATGGGGTGGCCATCAGCTATGAATTAGCAGGCCAATCTACACTAGATTTTATTTTGGATAGCGTCCCTGCAAAATCATCGGCGATCACGCCGGCCGTTGCTTTCGCCGCGCCGACTACGCCCGGTACGCCCGCGCCAGGATGCGTGCCAGCGCCCGTAATGTACATATTATCGATGACGTCGTCGCGGTTGTGCGGACGGAACCACGCGGATTGCGTCAGGATGGGTTCGACAGAGAACGCACTGCCCAAATGCGAGTTCATCTCGTCGCGGAACCCAAATGGCGTCAGCGTATGCATGACTTCCAAATGATCATTCAATCCCGGAATGGCGTGGACTTCGAGATAGTCCAAAATCTTCTGCGCATAGGCGGGACCGATTTCATCCCAATCCAAATCGGCATGACCGAGATGCGGCACAGGCGCGAGGACGTAATAGGCGGATTTGCCTTCGGGCGACATGCTCTCATCCGTAACAGATGGCGCGTGCAGATAGAGTGAAAAATCATCAGAGAGCTTGCCGCCCTTCCCGAAAATCTCGGCGATGAGTTCTTTATAGCGCTGCCCAAACAAGATGATGTGATGCTTCAAATGCTCTGGCGTTGGAATGTCGAGGCCGAAATAGATCACGAAGAGCGACATGGAATGACGTTTTTTGGTCAGGGCTTTACCGTATTTCTGGCCCCGCGGATGCTTACGGAGGAGCTGGCTATAGGTGTGCACAACATCCGCATTGGACGCGACCATATCCGCATCCATTGTCCAACCATCGGCCGTCGTTACGCCCGTGACGCGGTCGCCTTCGGTGTGAATATCCGTGACTTCGGCGTTAAGTTTCACCTCACCGCCAATGTCTTTGAACAAGCTGACGAGGCCCGCGACCAGAGCGCCTGTGCCGCCCTGCGCAAACCAAACACCGCCTTTGCGCTCCAACGCATGGATGAGGCCATAAATCGCGGAAGTGGCAAATGGATTACCGCCGACGAGCAGCGATTGGAAGGAGAGCAGCTGGCGCGTCTTCTCGTCCTTCACGAACTTCGAGACCTGTTTGTAAACGCTGCGGTCCGCACGCAGACGCACCAATTGCGGCGCAGCGGCGAACATCTGGCTCATTTTCAGAAAAGCGGTTGTGCCAAGCTTCTCATAGCCTTCGTGATAAAGCTCTTTGGAATAAGCGAGGAATTTGCGGTAGCCCTCGACATCATCGGGATTGCGAGACCGAATTTGTTCCTCGAGGAAGTCTTGGTCATTATTGTAATCGAGGACGTCACCGTCTTCCCATTGCAGGCGATAGAACGGATCAACAGGCAAAAGCTCGACATAGTCTTTCATCTCTTTACCCGCGACGGTGAAGAGTTGGTCAAGGCAGTCCGGGTCGGTAATGACGGTCGGACCACCATCAAATTTAAACCCACCCATTTCATAAACATAAGCGCGGCCACCCGGCTTATCACGATTATCAATCAGCA
>CAYZGF010000325.1:0-2386 GCA_964477595.1 uncultured Algimonas sp. | reverse complement strand
TCCAAGCCCAAAACCCGCGCAATGGACCGCGCGATTTGCGAGACTTCCAGACTATGCGTCAGGCGCGTCCGGTAATAATCGCCCTCATGCGCGACGAAAACCTGCGTCTTACCTTTCAATCGGCGAAAGGCGGAAGAATGGATAATGCGGTCCTTATCGCGCTGAAACGGGCTGCGCTCAGACTGGCTGGGCTGGGCAATCGCCCGCCCCCGCGCTTTATTCGGATCAGAGGCGTAAATCGCAAGCGGACGCACGGAAGGATATTTGACCACAGTGTCGGTTTCCAATTCTAGGATTCGCCCCTATATAGACCCCATGACCGAGATTGCTACCGAAACACCCGTCACCCTCTCTGCCTCAGCAGCCGCGCAAATCAATGCGATCATGAAGAAGATGGGCAAGCAAGATTACCTGCGCGTCGCCGTCGAAGGCGGCGGTTGTTCGGGCTTTTCCTACAAGTTCGATTTTGCGGACAGCGCGAATGAGGATGACCTTGTTATCGAGCGCGACGGCGCAACCGTCGTGATCGATGAAATGAGCTTGGAATTTTTGACTGGGTCGGAGATTGACTACGCCAATGAACTCATTGGGTCCGCTTTCAAGATCGTGAATCCGAATGCGAGAGCGAATTGCGGGTGCGGCACGAGTTTTTCGATTTAAAAGGTTTGATTGCCGAGTTCTTCTTGTTCAGTTTGTAGTTTCTCCGCGATATTTCGGAAGTAAGTTCTCAACACCCTGAAACAGAAATTTACGACAAAATATCCCGGAATAACGTAATACCAAGGGTAGCCTTTTACGAGGAGGTATATTCCTCCGACTAATGTAAGAATTAAACAGCCAACCATTGCCCAACGTAGGACGGAGAAAATTTTTATTCCGAGTGAATATTCATTTTCATCAAGCCCGATTTGTTCTTCTTCCGGCATAAACAACCTACCTCCCTGACATCATTGCAAGACTTGTTCTTGCAATCCATCTGTAGCTTACCTGTGGATCACAAGAACAAGTCTTGTGATGACGAGCTAAAAAAGTGCCGGCTTCCTAAACCAAACGACTCTGCGTAACCGCAGCCCCAATAAACCCTTTAAACAAGGGATGCGGGTCGAACGGTCTGGACTTTAGCTCCGGATGATATTGCACGCCGATGAACCAGGGGTGGCCGGGAATTTCTACGATTTCGGGTAGGACACCGTCGGGTGAGAGACCGGAGAACTTCAGCCCTGCATCCTCAAGTTTCTTACGATATTCGATGTTCACTTCATAGCGGTGGCGGTGACGTTCGCTGATCTCTGTTGCGCCATATTCTTCGGCAACCAAGCTGCCTGCCTCTAACGTGGCAGGGTAAGCGCCGAGGCGCATTGTGCCGCCCAGATCCGTATTGGCCGTGCGTTCCAAACGCTCATTGCCCTTCGTCCATTCCGTCATCAGTCCGACAACATTCTCGCCATCCTCACCAAATTCAGACGAGCTGGCAGTCTCCAGTCCGGCCAAGTTTCGCGCGGCTTCGACCACGGCCATTTGCATACCGAGGCAAATCCCAAAATATGGTATGTTGTTTTCACGCGCATAGCGGACAGCTTTGATTTTGCCTTCCGTCCCGCGTTCGCCAAACCCGCCGGGCACAAGGATAGCATTCATGCCTTTCATGACATCAACCGCTTCCGAGGTTTCGAAATCTTCCGCTTCGACCCAGTTGATTTTGACCTTCACATGATTGGCAATACCGCCGTGAACCAGCGCTTCTGTGATAGATTTATAGGCATCAGGCAGAACCGTATATTTCCCAACCACCGCAATATTGACCGTCCCGTTTTCAGGATTATGCAGCGTATCTGAAATCGTCTTCCACTTGGACAGATCAGCCTCAGGCGGGTTTTCAATATCGAAATGCGCGAGGACTTCGCGGTCCAGACCTTCTTCATAATAAGCCAGTGGTACGTCATAGATTGAGCGCGCGTCCAAGCCCTGGATAACAGAGCTTTCCCGGACATTGGTAAAGCGGGCGATCTTACGTCTGTCACCCGGATCAATGTCACGGTCCGCACGGCACAACAGAATGTCAGGCTGGATACCGATAGAGCGGAGTTCTTTCACGCTATGTTGGGTCGGCTTGGTTTTCATCTCACCCGCCGCTTTGATAAACGGCATCAAAGTCACATGGAGAAAGCAGGTATTATTCCGCGGCTGTTCCTGGCTGAACTGACGCAGCGCTTCGAAAAATGGCAAGCCTTCGATATCACCGACGGTCCCACCGACTTCACAGAGAACAAAATCCACATTACCTGCATCTGACCAGATGAAATATTTAATCTCATTCGTGACATGCGGAATTACCTGCACTGTCGCGCCGAGATAATCCACTCTCCGCTCTTTTGAGATGATGTTG
>CAYZGF010000324.1:0-2386 GCA_964477595.1 uncultured Algimonas sp. | reverse complement strand
CATGTCGAAGATACGGGCGGGCCAAATGATTTGGATACGCTCTGCCTGCAATTGGAACGACTTTACAACGTCGTCTCAGCCGAGAAGGTAGGACGACGTAAAAGAGCGGAGCGCGCCTAGCGGCGCACCTCTCATTTCCTTCCATTTGAAATGAGACTTAATTATCATGACTGACCACGTAAAAATATTCGACACGACATTACGCGACGGCGAACAAGCGCCGGGCTTTTCTATGACGGGTGGGCAAAAACTCCGTCTGGCGAAAGCGCTTGAGGCGCTGAAAGTCGACGTTATGGAAGCTGGCTTTGCAGCTGCTTCTGATGGTGATTTCCAAGCCATCAAAACCATCGCGAGTGAGATCAAAGACTCCGTCGTCTGTTCCCTCGCGCGGTGTAATGAAGGCGATATCCGCGCCTCCGGCGAGGCCATAAAACCTGCCGCGCAGGGCCGTATCCATACCTTCATCGCGACCAGTCCGCTTCACCGTGAATTCAAATTGAAAATGTCCAAGGAGGAAATTCTCCGCCGGGCGGTGGCAGGGGTCGAACTCGCGCGAAGCTATACGGATGATGTGGAGTTTTCCTGTGAAGACGCGATCCGCACGGAACGCGATTACATGAAACAGGTCTGCGAAGCCGTCATCAAAGCGGGCGCGACGACAATTAATATGCCCGACACCGTCGGCTATACAACACCCGAAGAAATTCAGGATTTATTCGAATTTTTGACAACAGAAGTTGAGGGCGCTGAGGACGTCATATTCTCCGCCCATTGCCACGATGATTTGGGTTTAGCTGTTGCCAATTCCCTTGCGGCTATTCGCGGCGGGGCGAGACAGGTTGAAGTCGCTTTAAATGGCATCGGTGAACGCGCGGGCAATTGCGCCTTGGAAGAAGTCGTCATGGCGCTGCGCACGCGCAAGGATTTCTTTGGCCTGCAAACACGGATTGAAACGCAAGGCCTATACGCCGCGTCGAAACTTCTCGCCGCGACGACGGGCAATGCCGTTCCGCGCAATAAAGCCATTGTCGGGAAGAACGCTTTCGCCCATGAGAGCGGGATTCATCAACACGGCGTTTTGGCGAACCGCGAGACCTATGAAATTATGAAGCCCGAAGATGTCGGCGTCAGCACAGATAACCTCGTGCTGGGCAAACATTCTGGCCGCGCCGCCTTGAAAGCGCGCGCCGAGAAATTGGGTTTCACACTGGCCGACAATCAACTCTCTTCCGTCTTCACAGCCTTTAAAACGCTCGCTGATGATAAGAAGGAAGTCTTTGATTCCGATATCGAAGCGCTGATTTTGGGCGAAGCCGTTGGCGTGCAAGGCCCGTGGAAAATCGACTCGCTCTATGTCTCGGCAGGCTCAGATAATAATCGCGAACCGGAAGCGATTGTCAGGCTGAGCCATGAAGACGGGCGCAACGAGACACATGTCAGCCGCGCCAAAGGTCCGATGAATGCCGTCTTCGCAGCCATTTCCGAAATCGCGAAAATCCCGATGGAGCTGGAGCATTACGGCGTCAATTCCGTCTCGGGCGGCGAAGATGCCATGGCCGAAGCCACCGTGCGCGTGGCGACCGAATTCGAAACCTATCAAGGCCGCGGTGCGGATACCGATACGGTGCTAGCCTCTGCACTCGCCTATCTCGACGTGATCAACCGTATTGAGCGCCGAGCCGTAAGGGAGCGCGCCATCGCGGCGCAGCATTAGTTATGGTCCAAACCCTCTTCGATAAAGTCTGGGAACGGCATGTTGTTGTGCCCGAGACGGACGCCAATCCGGCGACCGTTTATATTGATCTACACCTCATCCATGAGGTGACGTCGCCGCAAGCCTTTACGGAATTAAAAACCCGCGGCCTCACGGTTCGTCGCCCGGACCGTACGCTGGCGACGATTGATCATTCCACGCCAACGCGCGTCAATGCCGATGGGTCACGGCCCTATGTGACTGAACAGGCCGAACGGCAGGTCGAGACTTTGATAGCGAATACGAGAGCCCACGGTATCGAGACCCATGGATGGGACAGCGATAATCGTGGTATTGTCCATGTCATGGGACCAGAACTGGGCGCGACGCAGCCCGGCATGACGATTGTCTGCGGCGATAGCCATACGAGCACGCATGGCGCATTTGGAGCTATCGCTTTCGGGATTGGCACGACGCAGGTCGGCCATGTTCTAGCCAATCAATCTATCCTGATGCGCAAGCCTAAGACAATGGCGATTAACGTCAATGGCGACCTGCCCAAGGGTGTCACGCCAAAGGATGTGATCCTGCACATCATCGCGGAAATTGGCGTTGGCGGCGGAACAGGCTACGCCCTCGAATATCGCGGCAATGTCTTTGAAGAGATGAGCATGGAAGGCCGGATGACGGTTT
>CAYZGF010000323.1:0-2388 GCA_964477595.1 uncultured Algimonas sp. | reverse complement strand
GATAAGGTTGCCGCGCTTTGTTTGGCTCAAACCTCTCAGGCCTATTCCTTTCAGAAACATATGCCGCATCATATGTTGCCTGAATTTCCGATGGGCTGGGCGGCTCAAGCCAAACATTTTTTTCTCCTCCGTCATCCGCAGCGAGTCATTGCGAGCTATGCCAAAGGCCGCGCCGAGTTTGATCTCGACGACCTCGGCTTTGCGCCCCAGCGCCAACTCTGGGAGCAGCTGGACCGCCCGCCTGTCATCCATAGCGAGACGATTTTGGCAGGCCCGGAAGCGGCGCTGCGAGCCCTTTGTGCGGCGATAGATATTCCTTTCGATCCCGCCATGTTGTCTTGGCCTGAAGGCCCGCGCGATGAGGACGGCGCTTGGGCCCCTTGGTGGTATGACAGCGTCTATCGTTCCACCGGATTTGGTCCCCCGCCGCAGTCTATGCCGCCCATCGCGGCTAAATATCAGCCGCTCCTCGACGCTTGCCTACCCGATTACGAAGCTCTCGCGGCGGGCGCCATCAAGGTGTAGCCCTCAACATAATTTCGCGCGAGGTGGGCAAAGGATTGCGTCGCCGGGGTGGTTAATGAAAGGTTAACTCTGAACAGGAGACCTCTCATGACCCGTACATCACTTTTCATTGCGGCCCTCACTTTGGCAATCACAGTTCCCGCCACAGCTTCTGCCCATTGCGGTACCACTCAAGGCAGTTTCGCCGTCACATGCGAGCAGGGCGTTAAAGTCTACCGTCACAACGCGATGTCAGGCATTCCGGCCCCGATCAGCCAGAGCGAAGCCTATCTCCGCGCCGAACAAATCCGTGCCAAGACAGCGCGCGCCCAAATCCAAGCCCAATCCCGCGCCAATGCGCGTGCAGCGGAATTGCGTGAACGGGAGCTGGCGATTGAAGATTACCGCGCCCGCGTTTTTGACCGGACGGCGCGTCGGACCTCTTTCCCGATTGGGGCCTATTACAATAATCGTGGGTTTCAATTTGCACAGCCGGTTCGCATCCGCAAAGACTCGCTGAATATCGGGCACTAGCCACCGCAACAGGCACAATTCGGGTCGCGGGCCAGACGTATGGTCCGCCCGTCTGCTCGCAAAGCGTCAAACATATAGAGGCGGCCGTCCAAGGCGTCGCCCGCACCCGTGATCAGCTTGATCGCTTCCATCGCCATCATCGACCCGCCCATACCGGCGATGGCGCCCAACACGCCATGGGTCGCGCAATTTTCCTCATCCACTGGTGCGTCTGCTACGAAACAGCGATAACAAGGTGAGGTCTCGCTCACATTAAACACGCCCAGTTGCATATCAAAACGCCCTAACGCCCCCGAGACGAGTGGTATGCCTAAACTGCGCGACACGGCATTTATGGCAAAGCGGGTTTTGAAACTATCCGTGCCGTCCAAAATGACGTCATGACCGCCTAACAGCTCTGCGGCATTCTCCATCGTCAGACGCTTCGCAATCGGTGTGACTTTGCAATCCGCATTTAATTTTTCCAAGTGATCGCCCATCACTTGCGCTTTTCCCGCGTCCAGATCATCCGGTGTGAACTGAATTTGCCGCTGCAGGTTGGAAGCCTCCACCACGTCATCATCAATCAACGTGATCTGCCCCACACCCGCCGCCGCGAGATAAAGCCCCGCCGGACCGCCCAATCCGCCCGCCCCGACAAGGGCGACACGCGCGGCCAGCAAAGCATTCTGCCCCGACCCACCGACTTCTCGCAAAGTCAGATGGCGCGCATATCGGTCAATTTGATCAGGGGTCAGAGCCATGCTCAGCCTCTACTCCAACCATTTGTGAAAAGGTAGGGGCTGCATTTCGAGACGTTATATTTTTTAATCATCATGACTACGAATGACATGCGGCGGTCCAAACTTATTGGATTCCGCATCGCCCCTATCCCAAACCGTGACCAAGAAAAATTTAAAGGTGAAGGGATTGATGGCGTCCCAAACTGTCATGCCCAGATCATGGAGACGTCGCACATAGAGCGACACGATAAGGCAGATAAAGAAGACCAACAGCCCTTTCGATAGAAGCTGAGCTTTATATTCGGAGGCTCCCCAGTCGGTCATCCAAATCTCTGTCGCGACAGTGAATTGCGCCGCGACACCAAAGAAAATAAAGGCGATCCAAAAGGGGGCTCGGGCTGTTCGTCCTGAAAAGTCAAATATTCGGATCACGGCATCCCAAATTGACCGACGGGTGAAGCGAAAACAGCCTGTCCAAAACCGCAAAGCGGTCGCGCGTCTGTTTAATTCCTCCTCAGCCATGATCTCTATATAGGAGGCCCACACGCCCAAACCAAATGATGCGACTCAGCCCTTGGCGGGTCGGTTATCCCGCTCGCCATTGCGTTTATGGATGGCGTCATAGCGC
>CAYZGF010000322.1:0-2389 GCA_964477595.1 uncultured Algimonas sp. | reverse complement strand
TTTAGGAACGAGAGCCGACCTGTCAGTCCAAGTGGCTGAACTCAGGGGTTTATGACTGGCCGTTTCTTCAAAAACCATCGCCGCAGGGTATATGAATTGGACTTAGCACCCCCAATTCATCGTCTTCGCGTAAAACACTTTTTCTTCTACCCTTTGGTACTTCCATCGGGGAGACAACCCTGCGGGCAAGTCCTGCTTTAGATGTACCCTCGGCAGTCACTGGATTGGCTGTTGTAGCTTCCGCTTGTCTAAATCTCAGCCTCCCCAAACTTATCCCCGATGACGGACGCAATTTATTGAACTGCGTCGCAAACACGCCTATGTCCTTGGTCAAACATTCCCCGGACAGTGATTCATGATTAAAATTCAACCTTCCTATGAGTATGACGACTTAATCGTCAGCGGCGAGAAATCGCTATTCGGTCCCGGTAACGCGAAATTGCCCCTGCCGCCAATGCTCATGCTAGACCGTATTCTGAATATGGATGAAACCAGCGGCGCTTACGGTAAGGGCGAAGTCATTGCAGAGCTGGACGTCAATCCGGACCTCTGGTTCTTCGAATGCCATTTTAAAGGCGATCCTGTCATGCCCGGCTGTCTGGGACTGGACGCCATGTGGCAGCTCGTCGGGTTTTGGCTGGGCTGGACAGGCGGTAAAGGCCGTGGCCGTGCGCTGGGCGTCGGCGAAGTCAAATTTACGGGCCAAGTCACACCGGACATCAAAAAAGTCCGCTATGAGATCGATATTAAACGGGCCATTCGCCGCAAGCTCGTCCTCGGAATTGCCGATGGACGCATGTATGCGGATGACGAGCTGATCTACCAAGCCAAAGACCTTCGGGTTGGCTTATTCATTCCACCGACTGAAACTCCTGAAGAGGGTGCATAATTATGCGGCGTGTTGTTGTTACCGGCCTCGGTATTGTCTCTTGCATCGGCAATGATGCGGATACGGTTGCGGCCAATTTGAAAGCCGGAAATTCCGGAATTGAAAAAGACGAGAAAATGGCAGAGCTCGGCTTTCGCAGCCAAGTTTCGGGTCGCCCCGATTGCGATTATAAAGAGATAATCTCGAAACGCTCCTACCGCTTTATGGGCGACGCTGCAGGATGGGCTGCTGTAGCCATGAAAAACGCGATTGAAGATGCGGGCCTCAGCGAAGAGCAAGTCTCCCATCCGCGTACGGGTATCATCGCCGGGTCAGGCGGGCCGTCATCGTTGGAGATCGTACGCGCCGCCGATACGACACGTAAGAACAATAGCCCGAAACGGATTGGCCCCTTCGCTGTGCCTAAAGCGATGTCATCAACGGTCTCAGCGACCCTTGCGACACATTTCCAAATCAAGGGTGTGAATTATTCCATCACTTCAGCCTGCACAACGTCCCTTCATTGTATTGGATCCTCTGTCGAGCAAATCCAATGGGGCAAACAGGACATTATGTTTGCGGGCGGCGGCGAAGAACTGGAATGGTCCATGTCATCGCTGTTCGACGCCATGGGTGCAATGAGCAGCAATTATAACGACACGCCGAAAAAAGCGAGCCGGGCTTTTGACACTGACCGGGATGGTTTCATCATTGCCGGCGGTGCCGGCATGTTGGTTCTGGAAGAATATGAGCACGCCAAAGCCCGCGGCGCGAAGATTTACGCAGAGGTTGTCGGTTATGCTGCAACATCGGATGGCTATGATATGGTCGCACCATCAGGCGAAGGTGCGGAGCGTGCTATGCGCATGGCATTGGAAGATGCCGGGTTAGACACTGTCGATTACATCAACCCGCACGCCACAAGCACGCCCGTTGGCGACATTGCGGAAACAAATGCGATTGAACGCGTTTTTGGCCTCGACAGCCCCTATGTCTCCGCCACGAAATGTCTGACAGGCCACAGCCTCGGCGCTGCGGGTGTTCAGGAAGCCATTTATACGCTGCTTATGATGGAACGCGGATTTGTGGCGCCGTCTATCAATGTCGAAACTCGCGATCCGGAAATCCCGGCCATCAATATCGCAACAGAAATGGTCGAGACCGAAGTGAAGACAGCCATGTCCAATAGTTTTGGTTTTGGCGGCACGAATGGCAGCGTGATTTTCGCAAAAGTCTAAACGCTGAAATTTTGAGTGATTAAATAAATAGAGAGACCCATGGCAGACCAAACTTTCCCAACCGGTACATTAATGGCAGGCAAACGCGGCTTGATCATGGGAGTTGCAAATAAAAACTCTATTGCTTGGGCAATCGCGCAGCAGCTCGCCGCACAAGGGGCCGAGCTTGCCTTCACCTATCAGGGCGACAAGCTCCTGCGCCGCGTCAAGCCTTTGGCCGAAAGCGTGGGGTCCAGCCTGTTGGTCGATTGTGATGTTACGAATGATGATCAAATGGATGCCG
>CAYZGF010000321.1:0-2392 GCA_964477595.1 uncultured Algimonas sp. | reverse complement strand
CCATGCGCCAGTTCGGCCGGGTGGAAATCCCGCAAGAGGCGTTTATTGCGGCATTGAAGATGGACGACGTCTGATCCGGCCAAAGGCCGGAGATTTAATCCGGGGGATTAAATCAAGCCGTCGCCGCGACCCAATGGGAGCGGATCAATGCGAAGCATTGAATGGATGGTTAGAGAATATTTAGACTAGTCTGCTACTGTCATTCCAATGGTAGTACTTTCATCGCACGAGTTCCGAATTTTGAAGCTAATATTCCCAACTATTTTCCTTGGGGTGATTTTTTCTTCATGTTCGCAGAAATCTGTTCCTCCAGAACCACAGTCAGTTTCTAATTGGGCGGAAGATAACTTACGTATTCTTGCTCAAAGCAATTCACCAGATGAATGGAACACATTTTTAGCGACTGCGCTAATACCAGAGGATTTCTCATATAGAAAATCGCGTCAAGACTTTAACGATGGGCAAGGTCCGGTTTTTGAAATTGATAAAAGAAATTTGGAAACCGTCAGAAATATTGGCATAGCTTCATCAGTCGCGGACTTTTGTGGTTTGGATTATGAAACCCTAAATTTCCTTCCGATGATGCAATGGCAACGCAGTCAACTTCCGGAATCTGCCCGAAATGGATATGAGATTTATGTAGTTGGCGTTGCTCATGGATATGCAATGGGAAAAACAGATGAATTGTTAGACAGTATAGAAATAGACTGCGTCAAGTTTTCGAAGGACATGAATCGACGCTTCTTTTCACAAGCATTTGGTAAAACCTTCTAATATCTATGACCCAAACCTATCCCCTCACAATAACCCGCAATCGCGGCTGGTACGGCAAGGTCCGTTCTCTGGCTCTCTTTGCCAAAACGCCGCGCGGGAGAGTTCGCCTTGGCAAAGTCGCGTCGGGCAAATCCGTTACCGTCAATGTCCCGCAAGATGCCACCCAAATCTACGGCAAGATGGATTGGTGTAAATCGGTTCCGATGGACCTGACCTTTGTGAGCGAGGGCGACACGGTTTACGCCAATCTCTGGTTCACGCTAAACCCGTTCCGTTTAATGGGGATACCAACCATGCCCTGCCGGTTTGAGAGCGTGCCGCGATAAATGCCGACGAAATTCCGCGATGCCACACCTTCCGAACGACTCATCGTAATTGGTAGCGGCCTGTTTCTGGCCTTTATTTTTGCTGCGGTTCTTGGCTTTATCGCACCATTTATATTCCAATGGGGTGCAGGCTTTTTTGATCCCAACCCAAATGTCCCACCACCCTGCGATATTCGCGAGTTCATGGACAGGTCCCTCAACGACTTCATGGAATGCCGAGAAAATTCTGATCACTTCGAAGATCATATGCGGCGATTAAGCCAAGATATACCCTGGTTCTGGATCACCTTCCTGCCACTGGCTTGGCTCTTCACCCGTCAAGCTTGGCGGGGACGCATTCGCGACGATCGTGAGGATGTATCTTATCCCGGGCAATTGGCTTGGGATTTTGTGCTGACTGTCTTATTTCAGATCTTTTTCTATATCGCAATTTGGGCGTTTCTGGCGCGTAGCCCAGCCGCTTTCATCGCTTTGGCCTCTATCATTCTGGCGTTTATGGGATGGGGTGCTCTCAATAAATGGTTTCTGGGTCGCTATGGTCAAACGAAGGCGGAAAGAGAGAGTTCATAACGTCGCCTACCCCTTACCTTCATCCCCGCTATGCCTTGCCGATTTGAGAGCGTGCCGCCATAGGCCTAGCGCGTATAGAGATAAACATTCCGATTGGTGAAATCCTCCGCGCCTGTTGGACGCACATCTTTGGAGATCACAAAGCGAGACGGGGCGAGTGTGTAGGTGATACGAATATCCGCCTTTTGATTATCATCTTCGCCCGCATATTGGATCGCAAATGTCATCCTGCCATCGTCCAAATCCTCTCGGGTGATGACCGGATGTCCGTCAAAGACACGTCCTGATTTCGAGAGTTTCAAAT
This sequence comes from uncultured Algimonas sp., assembly GCA_964477595.1. Lineage (GTDB taxonomy): Bacteria > Pseudomonadota > Alphaproteobacteria > Caulobacterales > Maricaulaceae > Litorimonas. Next base: position 418 of record CAYZGF010000321.1, on the reverse strand, counting down.
TGGCCTTGGCATCTTCCCAAGGTTCTTCCGGATAAGAGACAGTATATTTGACCGTGGATTGTCCCGTGATCTCTACACTCGCCGCTGTTGGGATGCTGACGCGTTTTTGGCTGGTATAATCGAGATAGGTTAGGTTCCCGACCCAATCATCGCCTTCCACAACTTCAAAATCGCTGATCGCAATAGTCGGTCCCTCCGGCGCGACCTTCTCAGCCGCGGAACAAGCCAACAGCCCAAACGCCGCACATCCCGATAGAAAAACTCTCCGCATATAAATCGCTCCGTCCGTTTCAGCTCTGTAAAGAGCGGTTGCCTGTTGGTCGTCAGGCTCACATATGAGCGGAAAGTCGTAAGCGAGTCCAGCATGTCAGAATTTCAAACCGGAACGGTTGTCCGCCTCAAATCCGGCAGTCCAAAG
>CAYZGF010000320.1:0-2421 GCA_964477595.1 uncultured Algimonas sp. | reverse complement strand
AGCATATGATGTTTCAAGGATCAGAGAACGTAGCCGATGAAGAGCATTTCAAAATCATCAGCGAGTCAGGCGGTACGCTCAACGGTACAACCAATAGCGACCGAACCAATTATTTCGAAACCGTCCCGTCTAACCAGCTTGAGAAAATGCTTTGGTTGGAAGCTGACCGCATGGGCTATTTCCTCGATGCCGTGACACAGGAAAAATTCGAAGTTCAGCGTGAGACGGTTAAAAATGAGCGCGGACAGCGCGTCGACAACCGTCCCTACGGACTGCTCTGGGAACGTGTCGGCGAAGCCATGTATCCGGAAGGTCATCCTTATAGCTGGTCCACAATTGGCTATCTGGAAGATTTGGATCGGGCGAGCCTGACGGACCTCAAGAAATTCTTCCTCGAATGGTATGGCCCGAATAATGCGACTCTGACAATCGGCGGCGATTTTGACGCCGAACAAACATTGGAATGGGTGAAGCTTTATTTCGGCACAATCCCGGCCGGCCCGGAGCAGGAAGACCCTGTCTTCGAACCCATCACATTGGATGAAGACCGCTATATCTCGCTAGAAGATAATGTGCAGCTTCCACTTCTCTATATGGCGTGGCCGACTGTTCACGCCAATCATCCTGATGAAGCGCCGCTTGATGTGTTGGCGAATATTCTCGGCCAAGGTCAGACATCTATTCTCTATAAAAATATCCAAAAGCCGGGCCTGACGGTTCAGGCCTCTGCGGGTCATGGCTGTCGTGAAATTCATTGTACATTGACACTGTTCACACTCGCCAACCCGGCAAAGGTGCAAAAGCTAAGCGATCTCGAAGAGAAAATGCGCGCGGCTTTCGGCGAATTTGAAGAGCGCGGCGTCATGGATGATGACCTAACGCGGGTGAAATCCTCCATTGTATCGGGACTGATTTACGGCCTCGAATCCGTTTCCGGTAAGGTCAGTCAGTTGGCAGCCTATGAAACCTATCGCGACAATCCAAATGGCATTGGCGATGACATTGCCCGCTATGAGAACGTCACGAAAGCAGATGTGATGCGTGTCTATAATCAATATATTAAAGGTCAGAATGCCGTTATCATGTCTATCGTTCCAAAAGGCGCGACCAGCATGATTGCGCAGGAAGATACGTGGGAACGCTATGAGCGCACCATTCCTGATTTCACCGACTCTGAAGATGACTTTGAATGGACACGCCCGGAAGATCCTGAAGGGTTGGACCGATCTGTTATGCCGCCAGCCGGTGACAATAATCCGCAAATCAAAGCACCGGACACTTACACATTCTCCACAGGCAACGGAATTGAAGTTCTCGGCGCGCGCAATACGGAAGTGCCAACCACAACGATCAGCCTGCGCATCAAAGCCGGACAAAGCCACGAAACGCTCGACAAGCTTGGTCTCGCCAGCATGACAGCCGGGCTGCTAAACGAAGCCACAACAGAGCGTACAGTCGAAGAGCTGTCGAACGAACTCGATAAGCTTGGCTCTTCCGTCTCCTTCAGCGCCGGCGATACCTTCTCCACGATGCGCATTCGGACACTGACGCGCAATCTGGACGAAACAGTCGCCATTGCGATGGAAAAGCTGCTCATGCCGAAATTCGACGAAGTCGATTTCGAACGTGACAAAGCCAATGCTTTGCAAGGCATCAAGGCGAATAAGAAAGAAGCCTCTCTCACGGCCTCTAACCTGTTCAACAAAATGATGTATGGTGCTGACAATCCAACAGCTTATGCCAATTCAGGGACAGAAGAGTCTGTCGCCAATATCACTCTGGATGATGTGAAAGCCTTCTATGCGGATCATTATTCACCGCAGATCGCATCTGTCGTCGCCGTAAGTGATTTGGACGAGGCCGCAATGAAAAAAGCGCTCGCGCCTTTGGCCGATTGGACGGGCGGCGACGTTCCCTCCGCAGAGATGAAGCCTTTCCCTGAGCTGGCAACAGGTACGCTCTATTTCGTAGATAAGCCGGATGCCGCGCAAAGCGAAATCCGGATTGGTAAGCGCGCATTGCCATATGATGCGACGGGTGATTACTATAAATCCAATGTCATGAACTACCCGCTCGGCGGCGCGTTTAACAGCCGTATCAATCTCAATCTTCGTGAAGATAAGGGCTACACTTACGGTGCGCGGTCGTTCTTTAACGGCAATGAGAGCGGCGGTTGGTACCGCGCAGGTGCAGGCGTTCGCGCCGATGCTACGGCGGCCTCTATCGTTGAATTTGTGAATGAAATTCAGGGCTATTACACAGACGGCGCCACGGCAGATGAAATTGCCTTCACACAGTCTTCACTCGGTCAATCAGATGCACGCGCATATGAAACGCCGCGTCAAAAACTTGGCTTCCTCTCCCGGATGGCCACATATGATCTCGAAGCGGATCATGTGGATGAGCAAGCTGAAATCCTCG